>NZ_JAJTDH010000006.1:0-592 GCF_021300285.1 Microcystis sp. 49638_E5
AACCCCAGTTCGGGTTAAGCAGCGGGGGGTAAAGCCCATTCCATCTTCAAGGAGGGTTTTTTCGGCTGGTGACAGTAAGCAATCAAACCACAGAGAAGATTAACGCAAAAATTAACAGGGCTGCGGTGGCGGGAATGTTCAATCTGAGAGATGTTCTTGAGTTGGTCAATAATAGTCTCGACAATAGAACGCTTACGGGATAAAAGCTTGTCATAAAGGCGGATTAAGCGATTTTTCATGTTCCGCTTGGGTTTAGCAAAAAACTCAATACCAAAATCTTTGAGCAGTTCCTCCCCCAGGGATTGAGAGACATAACCTCGGTCAGCAAAAACTTTGCCAAACAAGGATTGTAGCAATTTGTTCACGGGTTTGCGGTCGTCCACATTGCCGGGGGTAAGGTGAACGTTGAGCAATTCTCCTTCCTCGTTCACCACTAAATGCAGTTTAAAGCCAAAAAACCAGTCCACAGAGGTTTTTCCCCGTGCGGCTAAATTGTCAAACACCCGATGACTACTGATGCGGCGATTATGGCAGACCTGAATTTTGGTGGCATCGACAAAGCTAATCCCCGTGCAACGACCAAAACAATGCT
>NZ_JAJTDH010000006.1:654-55986 GCF_021300285.1 Microcystis sp. 49638_E5
CAGAAAAGAGCTTCTAGACTAGACATAGATGGGTTGGGGGTGCTGAGTTTATATATTTTTCAGCTTACTAGCCCCCGCCTTTTCTTTCCTCCCTTATCCCGAACTGACGTTAATATTACTGCTAACGTGGTTTTGCCAAGTGTTATCGATACTCCGGGCAACCGGGAAGCGATGGGAGAGGCAAATGCCAAGGACTGGGTCAGTCCCCAATCTCTAGCCGAGGTGATCTGTTTTCTGGCGGGGGAAGGGGCGAAAGACTTGCGCGGGGCGGCAATTCCCGTCTATGGTTCCCTGTGAGTGTTTTTTTGTCTTCAGGCTGATACACTGATAACGGCGCTCGCTCTTGCTAAAAATTGGGCTTAATTTATGCTTATTCCGATTCTTATCAGTCTTACTATCTTACTTTTATCCTATCTGTTCGGTTCGATTCCCACGGGTTATTTAATCGGTAAATACAGCAAAGGTATCGATATTCGTGACTATGGTTCCGGTTCCACCGGGGCCACCAATGTGCTGAGAACTCTGGGAAAATCTGCTGGGGCGACGGTGTTATTAATTGATATGTTAAAGGGAATGGTGGCGGTGGCCCTGGTACGAGGACTATATTTTATTGATGTCAATCCTCTCCCAGAAAGTTGGTATTACTGGTTAATTATCGGGGCAGGATTGGGGGCAATCATTGGTCATAGTAAATCGATTTTCTTGAATTTTAGTGGTGGTAAATCCGTCGCCACCAGTTTAGGGGTTTTATTAGTGATGAATCCCCTAGTGGCTTGTGGAACTTTGGCAAGTTTTTTAGTTATTCTCGCACTTTTCCGGATTGTTTCTTTAGGTTCGATTATCGGGGCGCTGGTGGTGAATATTTTAATGGTTATTTTAGGTCAACCTCTCCCCTATATTTTATTTAGTTTGATGGGGGGAATCTATGTGATTGTTCGTCATCAGGGTAATATTAAAAGATTGTTGGCAGGGACGGAACCGAAAATAGGTCAGAAAGTATAGCCATCATCGGAATTAGGTTACAGCGTTTCTCCTACAGATGAAGTGTAACCTAATTTGCTATATTATTATTTTCCTAAGCCCAGTTTTCTGGTTACTTTTTGCCAAAAAGTTGGGGTCGGTGGTTGATAGGGTTTGGGACTACCGGTAAATATAGGACGTTGACTAGGTTGGTAGAGATAACGATAGTGTAAGAAAATATCTCGATAGGGAAAATCGAGGTTTTCACCGCTACAAAGTCGAGTGAACAGAGAGGAAGATAAACCAATGTAGTGAAGGTATGTCAAGCGGTTGCCCTTATCGTAAAGAATATTATCTAAAGCCTGAAAATGGGGAGAGGTGACACAGCAGCCGGTGCGTTCTTCTTTAGGCAATTGAAGAGCTAGATTATATATAGGAAAATTTGAGCGCATCATCATATAATTGACGATAGTTTGATCGGGAGCCATCGGATAGAGAATTTCCGCTTCTCCTGCTCGCAATTGTTCTACTAGCCAATCTCGCTGATTTTCATCGAATAAACCAATTTTAGAAGCATAGAAACCCGCACAAAAAATCTCCTTTTCGATACGATCACGGGAAAAAACCTCGAATAATTTTGGTCGAGAAACTTCGTAGACATGAGTGGGATCTTTGTGCTGAAAGTCATAAACAACACAATCGTGCCTATCTAGGATAGCGAAGATTTTATCAACGGCATCGAGTAGCAAGGTGTCCCCATCCATGTAGATAAAACGATCAAAGGGACTATCAAAAGCAATAAAACGGTGGTGCATTCCCATACGATAATATCGGTCAGTGCAACCCGATTTCAACCAACGTTCGCGGGCTTGCGGGTGGCTATCCCAAATCGACTTGGCGAAATTTTCCCAGCGTTCGATAATTTCCTGATTATCAAACAACTGTACGTTAGGACGTTGAGCAATTTCCGCTCTGATCCGTTCGGTGTTGTCATCGTAGGGATAGACACAAACAGGAATATCTTTTCCTCCATTGACCTCGATGCTGTTGAGTAGGGCGACTAATTGATCGTAAACCCGATCATTGGCTAGGGTACAGATACCGTCCATAAGTAATGCCAAGGAAAAAAATCAAAACTTATTATCTTTGCCGTTAGTTTAGCTTATTTTTGTCGATGAATTATAGTCTCAAGTTTCTCACAACAGAAAGACTAACCGATCGACTATACCCAAAACCGATCGATTTAGCGTTTGCGTTTGAGTAATTTAGAAATGCGTCGATTGTACCGCAACCAACGCCAAATTTTAATAACTAATTCCTCCACCCATAAAATAATCGCATCTAATCCCTCTAAAATCCGTTCTAAGGGGTGTTTAACGTAGCCGACGGGGGTTGATTCGGTTTCTAACCATTCTTCGTTAATTGGTTGAATTATCTCCTTGGCATAGCGGGGATCTAATTGGGTTGTGGGGGGGGATTCTCTAGGGGTAATTTCAGCAGCGGCCGGGGGGATTTTTTGTAAAGATTTATTTTGTTTTTCTTGACTAAAAGCTTTTTTTGTGATAATAGGCTCGGCTGGTGTGCCTAGGGACTGGGGAAGGGGATAAGCGGGGTGAAGGCGCGGTTTTTCGGAGTCTTGGGGAGAAATAGCCAAGATATCGGCGGATTCTAGCCATGGCTGCTCACTGACGGCGGAAAATGTCAGGGATTGGCCAGAGGCAAAGAAGTGATCGATCGCCGCTTGGATGAGTTTGCCGATCGTGAAGGGATCCGCTTGGGTTTGTTTTTCTAGCCAATCCTGGAGACGTTGCTTGAAGGTGATCAGCAGAGAATTAGGAAGACTTAGGGGATATTTTGCCGATAAAGCGGGTGAATCAGCACTATATTCTAAATTATTCTTCTCTTTTGCCCAGAAATGCTCGATCGCCGCATAAATTAACCAATAAAGTCGCCAGAGATAGGAGGAATTTTTCTCGAGAGTCGGGGACTGGTTAACGAGATCGGAAGGTAGGTTAGAGGTGTGGCTCAAACTGCTGGGGATTGCGGGGGGGATAGCGAGAAATTTAGCCTCGAAAATTGCTAATTTTTCGTCAATAACCTGTAAAATCGCTTGAGAATTTAAATTAGGCAGTGGTAAGGAGGGTGGTGTCGGGGTTTTGACGAGATGGGATTCTTGGAATAGATCTATGGCGATCGCTATTTGTCCCTGTTGTTCCCAGCGTAGTAGGTTCCAAAACCAACGGATCGGAGGCAAGACAGGATTTTTGTCGGTAAAATTCGGTAATAAAGGCGTATATTGACGATTTAATCGCTTAATTCTCCGTTTTTCGAGGGCGTAGTTAGCCAGTGCCGTCCTAATTTGTTTTTCTATTTGTCTTTGGGTTTGATTATCGGTGATTTTAACAGTCTGGTGATCGTTAGTGACGAAAACTAAAGCTTGATCCTCTAGATCGGCTGCTATGCCAATAAATGCCGTTTCTTGGTCGGATAAGCTCTGGAGAAATTCTTCGATCGCATCCGTCCCCTCTTTTCCGGGGGGTGATAATTGTTTCTGGAGACTGTTCCCTAATTGATTAGCCGTCATCCGCAGGGATTGTACCAGCAAATAGACGGGATAGAGGGCTATTTGCAGGGCAAGAGCGATCGCATTTTGACCGCGACGGGAGACGCGGCCGAGGTTATCTTTCAGACGGATCAAACGACGGTTGATCAGGTTGAACAGTCGGCTTTTATAGGGATCGGCAGCCATGGATTTTGGGCGATAACATCTTCATTTAGACTATCCTATTGTGCAAGGACGGGATAAAAAAAATTTTGGCCAAAACCCTTGACTCCCAGAAAAATTATTGTTATATTTAAAAAGGTCTGAAATCCACGCCCCCATCGTCTAGTGGCCTAGGACACCTCCCTTTCACGGAGGCGACAGGGATTCGAATTCCCTTGGGGGTATGAAAAAAAGTCAGAAGTGTCAAGCTTCTGACTTTTCGGTTTTTTTCTCCCGTTGATGGCTTTTCGGTAAGGTGACGGTGAAGATTGTTCCTCGATCGATCTGACTTTCGACGCTAATTTGTCCATGATGACTGAGGGTAATCGCTAAAGCGATCGCTAATCCTAATCCTGTTCCCCCGGAAGTGGCAGAATTTTGTCGCGCGGGATCGAGACGATAAAAGCGATCGAAAATATGGGACAAAGCAGCCTCGGGAATCCCGATTCCGTTATCTTTGACGCGTACCAGTAACACCGATTGTCGATCGCGTTTACTTTTCTCCAATTCCACAGCCACATTTTTAGGCTCAGATTCGGTTAAAAAAGCGTGTTTTAGGGCATTAGAGATTAAATTTGTGAATAAACGTGCTAATTGATCCCAATCTCCCTGCATAGTAAACATTTCATCGCTGTAGGAAAAATCCTCTTGGTCCGGTTCCACAATCGACAAAGAGAGGGAAATTCCCTGCTTATCGGCGATTAAACGCTGTTCTTCTACCACTTCCATCAATAAAGCATCCAAAGGTACAGCTTGCTCGATCGGTTGGACGATGCCACTATCGGAACGGGCTAAAAAAAGCAGATCATTGACTAAATTGCCCAATCTTTCCGTTAAACGATCGATCACTTGCAAGCGTTGATGGCCAGTTTGGGGATAAGCGATCGCCATTTGCACGTTAGTTTGGATAGTGGCGATCGGATTGCGTAATTCATGGGAAGCATCGGCGGTAAATTGTTTTAAACTCTGATAGGACTCTTTTACCGGTTGAATGGCTAAACCGGACAAAAACCAACCAATCCAGGCGACACTGGCAATCATCAGGCAAATTCCGACGATTAAATCCCATAATAGCTGTCTAATCGGTTTTGTCACCTCAAACCAAGGATGACTTACCCGCAGATATCCCAAAACATAATGACCGATTTCCACCCTTTCGGTTACTTGTCGCAGCAGACGATTATCGGATAAGCGAATAGTTTCCCCTTGACGGTGGGGATGGAGGGGAATATCTAAGGATTCAGCCAAAGTTGACCAAACTAGATTACCTTGGGGATCGAACCATTCCAAATCTATATGATCGTCCTCCACGGATTTACCCTGACTGGGAAAACTTGCGAGGGGATCGACGCGATAACGTCCTTGATCCGGGGGAATCGATTCGATCACGAGGGAACGATTTACCACCTCAATGATGTGTTTGAGGGTATCATCAATGCGATCCACTAGGGTATGGCGCACATAAAAATACATTCCCGTAGCGAGAAAAAGCAGTAGTATGGCAGTGACAACAGTGTACCATAAGGCTAAACGGCGGCGAGTGGCTTGGAACACCGATAATCTATGGATTGGCTAGAGATTTTTAGAGCAATGTATCCTATTTTACAGCTTATTTGATTGATTTAATGCTGGGAATAAATTATTTTTAGCTATAGGGAAAAACTGACGGTTGCCAAGAATAGCTAGACTTGAAGGATCATAGTTCTTAAAAATTGCCCCTAACAAAAGTATTTTTAGATACATTCTTCTCAATAATTGTTTGAGTAGCTCTGCAAAAGCAGTCAAAGTGAATTATATTTAACCCTATGGTGACAGGGCTGACAGGAACGGCTAAAAATTTTTTTGAGCTTATTTGAATTAATAACAAGTATAAATGATGAATTTAAATTATTGGTTAATGAAATCGGAACCCGATGTCTATAGTATCGAGGATTTAAAAAAAGATGGTCAAACTATTTGGGAAGGGGTGCGAAATTATCAGGCCCGCAATTTTCTCCGTCAGATGAAACGGGGAGATTTGGCCTTTTTTTATCATTCTAATACGACCCCGCCGGGGATTGTCGGCTTGATGCGAGTGGTGCAAACTGATATGATCGATCCCACACAATTCGATCGCGATAGTCCCTACTATGATTCTAAATCCTCCCCAGATTCCCCGCGCTGGTGGACGGTTAAAGTTGAATTCGAGCGCCTTTTTCCCCAACTGCTGCCCCTAGGAATTTTAAAACAAAATTTTACCGCCGATGAATTATTATTAGTAAGGACAGGAAATCGTCTGTCAGTGATGCCCGTTAATCAAGCGATCGCAGTAAAAATTCTCGCTTTAGTCGCTCGTCAAGGAGTATAAACTATGAACCAAAAAGATGCTATTAATTTACTTTCCCTGATCGGGGGATTATTGGTCACTATTGTCATTTTAGCGGCCTTTAATGCCTATGTGATTATCACCCCCGGACAAGCGGGGGTTTTAAGTGTGTTAGGAAAGGCTAAGGACGGGGTTTTATTGGAGGGATTGCACTTTAAACCTCCCTTTGTTTCTAGTGTCGATATCTACGATGTTACGGTGCAAAAATTTGAAGTTCCCGCCCAAAGTTCCACTAAAGATTTACAGGATTTATCCGCTAGTTTTGCGATTAATTTTCGTCTCGATCCGACTCAAGTAGTGGTCATTAGAAGAACCCAAGGCACCCTGCAAAATATTGTCGCTAAAATTATCGCCCCTCAAACCCAAGAATCCTTTAAAATTGCCGCCGCGAAAAGAACCGTAGAGGAGGCAATTACTCGACGCAGTGAGTTAAAAGAAGACTTTGATAATGCCCTATCGACTCGGTTAGAAAAGTATGGTATTCTAGTTTTAGATACCAGTGTGGTAGATTTGAATTTTTCTCCGGAATTTGCCCGGGCTGTCGAAGATAAACAAATCGCAGAACAACGGGCCCAAAGAGCCGTTTATATCACCCAAGAAGCGGAACAACAGGCCCAAGCAGAAGTTAATCGCGCTAAAGGGAAAGCTGAGGCACAAAGACTATTAGCAGAAACTTTAAAAGAACAAGGAGGCGGATTAGTTTTACAGAAAGAAGCGATCGAAGCTTGGCGCGAAGGTGGGGCGCAAATGCCCCGGGTTTTAGTCATGGATGGATCGGGAAAAAATAGCGTACCATTTTTATTTAATTATAGTGATTCTTTTCCAGAAAATACCCCCTAAATTCCTGTCCAAGCTAAGAGGCATTTTCAAAGAAACCTTGCCAACTTCTCAAAATTACCCGGTGATATTATCGACAAATGGCATTTAAAACAATCTCTAGCTCCTTGACTCTTTGAGGATGAAGAAGTTGAACGGTGAATATTTTTGATCATCCGCTGGCGAGTCTATTTAGCGTTTTTGGACACACTGGCGCGGTGATGAAAAACAGCCTAGAGCAGTTGCTCTTGTCGGGGGGTCAATGCTATGATTAGGGATGGTTTTGCGGGTATAGTTCAGTGGTAGAACGTCACCTTCCCAAGGTGAATGTCGCGCGTTCGAGTCGCGTTACCCGCTTCTAACGACAATGGGAATCTTCCCTAACATTCCCCAACTGGGCCTACCAGAGCGGCACCGCACTACAATTGATCCAGCAGCATATCGTACTCTGCATGGGAACCAACCCAGAACCAAATCACCGTATCATCCTCTAATTGACCGACAGCAGGATAATCCCTATTGATGCGTGCAGAATAGATGGGCAGCTGTGGATGGACTTTCTTGAATCGCAAGCTGGGATAGCTTGGGTCTTCTTTGAATTGCCGATACGCTTTACGGGTCTGCTCTTGAATCGGTTTTGGAAGATCTGCAAACATCTCCCGAAAACGAGCAGTGGTACAAGACTTCACAACGTTTCTGGGTCTAATTCTTGAGTCTTGCCCAATCGATGTTCTGCCATTGCTTCGGCTGCTAGTTTAGCCAGCAAGTTTGGTGAGCGGGTAAAGGAGTCATTCCATCGCTTTTCTTCTTCGAGTTCTGCCAAAATTAGGGTTGCGATCGCGTCCTGTTGATCGGTTGACAAGGTTTGTAATTGGGCGATCGCCTGCTCAAGTCGTTCAGTCATAGACAACATCTAACGTATAGGGCTTAATATATTCTAGCCCTGACAGGGGGACAAGAAGGCTGAAATCCATATAGCATAAGCTTTTCATGGTTTTGGCTCGAAAAAGTTCGCCGCACCATCTCTCACTTATTAATAATAATTCCTAGTAAGCTCGCTCCTATCCCTAATTCTTTCGTTAGCTTTTTGCCTAGAATCGCTAGATCTATTTCTAGCGAGAGAAGCCAGAAGCCTTTGTTGGCAAGTTTTCTAGCTCGCTTGTCCCCCTGTCAGATTCTAGCCTCCACGTTGCTACAGCGATGGCGTATTGCTACCCAGTGCCTTCAGCATCGCACTTAAACTCACAGCTTCAATCTATGGGCATGGTGCGTTCCCAAAAATCGATCGGTAGAGCAGTGGGAGCCAGATTAGGGAACCCACCCTAGGGCCGAAAACGGAGATTTTGAAGAGATCGCACTTGAGCAATGGTTTCAAAATCACGGTCGTTGTGAATTAGAAGCAGATCATTTTCTAGTGCCGCTTGAGCAATACAGCAATCAATTGGGCTGCGAACAGTCAATCCTTGACGACGCAGATCATAGTAAATACGTGCAGCTGCTTGCCAGGAAGAAGGCGTGAGTTCAACATAATCCTGCACTTCGAGGTAAGTAGAGAGGATTGTCCACTCTTGCTCGTTTAAGCTCCCTTGAAGCAGTTCAAGCTGGGTAAAGCGGGTGAGTAAAATCTCACGATTTGCAATTAACGTTTCCAGTTGCTGGCGAACTTGATCACCACGACTGCGGAAGACGCTGATCCACACAGATGTGTCAATCAGCAACATGACCGGTTTCCCGTAGGGCTTTATAATCAAAATCTGGGGCAAATTGAATTTGTCCGGCAAGGTCGAGAAGGTTTTTCTTACGGCGCGATCTCACGAATTCTTGTAGAGCAAGATTCATTAGTTCCTCTTGGGTGGTGAGGTTAGTCAGTTGAAAGGCTTCCTTGAGAAGGGATTCATCAAGGTTGAGGGTAATTTGCATAGGATGGATATTAGATTGAAGTATGGGTGATTATTCTCTTTACATTTTAATCCTATAGATGACTAACCCAACTCTGGGCATATCTTTGTTAGTTAGCCCTCAAACCTTGCTTTAATCAATGTGCATGGTGCGTTCCCAAAAATCGATCGGTGGAGCAGTACGATCCCCATTAGGGAACGCACCCTAGGGCTAACATTCCTCAACTCCAACGGGATTGTTAGGCTGCGGTTTATTGCAGCAACCCTAATTTCTTCAACCGAGAACGAATACCTCCTGGCTTTCTTTGAAACTCCCTAGCTAAATCTTTGATCACTATACCTTGTTTGTAACGTTGCCTTAGCCGCTCATCTTCAGCTTTAGTCCAAGGCTCATAAGCACGCGGGTGCGTTTTCTGAATGTCCTTAATGCTGTAAGACTTTTTAGGCAAAGCTTCTTCTGATGACTTATCGTAAGCTCTAGCACCTTCTTGCTTGGAAGTTTCAGGTCGAACCACCTCAAAGCGTACTCGCCCCGCATTGATTGCTTTCGCAATAGCCTGTTGCAACTGGGATAGATTTGCTTGCCCTGTTTTAACATCTAAAATTACAACTTCTAGATTGTTCTCGTTACCACCGTTATCTTTGATATCTGTATAACCATTAAAAACAACGTAATCGATCGGATCGCCTATAAATCTAGCATCTGACGGCAAATACTTAAAATTTGGAAGAACTGGTGCTAACTGCTCTGCTATTTTCCCCTTTATAACAGCGCGACTTCCATCTAAGCTTCTATTCCTGGCATCCTTAAGGGCTTGCTGATGCTGTTCTTTTAAAACTTGAATTTGAGTTTCATATTCTCTAACGGTTTTTCTCAGGTTTATTTTCTGCAAAACGTAATACGTGACCGCACTACCAATAATTATGCCCAGCAGTAATGAAACTACAATTTCCATTATTCAAGCCCAACAGCTTTTCTTCGATTTTATCAGTTAAGGAATACCCCTCAGATAGCACCAAATAAGGTCTCAATCGAGAATTTGAGCAGCCTAACTACATATTATAGGTCAACTTTCTATATAACACTCTCCAGAGTAACGATATGGGTTAACTTTCCCTATATCACCCCCAAAAGCCTGTTAGCCAGATTAGTTTACTGCAAACAATCTCCTTTAAGGAGACTGATCACAGAATCACTCTAGGATTCTAGCAAAGATTCTTATATCTGACTGCACTTTGTCACAAAAATTTACTATTATTTCGACACTCTTAATGATATGAGAATACTGTCAACAAATACCGATAGACAGTGGGAATTTCAAGCTTGGGGAGAAACTGTAAGACTCGTTGGTACTTGTACCAAAAAGCGGGTTTGGGGTGAATCAATAATCCCCCGTCACAGTGTCAGCTTGACGGCGGGAGTGTCAAAAGTATCCCATACTCAACGGATTTGGTATAACACAGTTTACTCACAAATGGTAGAATCAAATCGATGCTCCGTTGCTAATATTCTGGTCGGATTTCATCCCCCGCAAAGGTGAGTATCTTGTCGAAAAATGTAGCGGGGGCATTCATCCGACATTTTAGGTAACAATAGATGCTTTGCCTTAATCACTAACCATCCAATCATAGTTCACCTCTCATTTCTTTCTTTTCTCTTCACTTTTTACTTTTGCCTTTTTACTTTTAACTTTCGCTATCGCGCCCCATTCTGTACTTAATGTCGTAGTTGATGAGGTCGTCGAGTTCTTCCTCGGTGAAGCCGTAGTGTTGGGCAAGGATGCGATCGATTCTAAGTTTAGGCAATTGCAAACCCCGTATGAAGTCGAACTTCGGGTTCATGGAAACCAAGCACGATATCTTCTTTGGGAATGCCTGCTTTAAGGAGTTCATCGGTAATACCATCCTCGGTGCCATCATATTGCACCCAAACTTTTCCATTGGCAATTTCAAGGTGCAGTAAAATACTATGCAAATGGCGCTGGTGATCCCAACCTTCAGACAAAATAATATACTGGTCAGTTTCAGGATCAAAGGCAGCACGATTTTTGACGTTGACGTTGGCATAGGTAATGTCAGCGTAAGGTTTGAGAACATTACGGATAATTTGCCGATAAGTATTTAAGCGATCCATCGAGTGATAACCTCCTGATCAGGGTTAAATGTAAACAGCTTTAAAACTTGATTCTCTAAAAGAATTTGTCCGACTTCTTGTTCAAATAATTTTAAGAAGCTGGCATCACGGATGGCTAGGTAGAGGGTGCGTTCAGGGTCAATTCGGCTCAGAATGTTTTGATATAAGACGTACTGACCGAGAGCCGTTTCAAGATCGCGAATTTCAGAAGAACTGATAAAGCTTTTGATTTCGACAGCGATCTTCTGGGTATCTTTTTCAGCGGTGATGAGTTTTTCACCTGCCAGATCAATGAACAGATCTTTTCTGCCAATTTTTAGGTTGTAGGGATCGTGGGTGATGATCCAACCATCCTTAATCAGAGCTTGTTTGCAGTTGTCGTGATAAATATCTTTGGCTGGCATAGATCCTAATCCTCTCCTCCGCTATCTCGACCCATTCTGTACTTAATATCGTAGTTGATGAGGTCGTCGAGTTCTTCCTCGGTGAAGCCGTAGTGGTGGGCGATGACGCATTTATGAAATACCCGCCAATCGACCCATCTCAACGCTGACAGCATCAAAGCGGTTATCGCTAGGATGATAGGATAAAATTTCCATGCCAATCGGTTCGCCTGTTGTTTCATCTTTGATTAATATCACGCCATCCCCAAGTTCTGTGGCAATTTGATTTTTTCGGGGCGGTTGCCAGAAAACAGTGAGCAGTTGCATTTCAGGTTCGTAGTAGATTTTTACTTGCGCCATAGGGTTTCTCCTTCTTTGATTGCATCAGTTTGGTAAGCTGTGATTAGAAATCCATCTCCATTTAAACGTCGAGCGACGGCAACGACCCATCGCTTTTCTTTCAAAGTCAGGTAAAACAGCAACAGATTTGGATCGCGGCTACTGCGACGAATTTCATCGGGACTGTTTAGTGCTTGTCTGACTTCGGCTTCGAGATCGGCAATGTCTGGATGTTTGACGATTAGTTTTTGCCAATATTCTTCTGAGGTGCGGACGGTGAAGTTGAGGGGAGTGAGGATTTCAAATTTGCTCATCAGTCATCACCTCCGTTGTCTCTGCCCATGCGGTATTTGATGTCGTAGTTGATGATGAAGTCGAGTTCTTCCTCGGTGAAGCCGTAGTGTTGGGCAAGGATGCGATCGATTTCGTCAATGATGGGTTTTGAGAGTCGTGGCTGAAAAGATTGGGCTCTTCTGGTTTTCGTGTGTTAATTTTTGTTATGAATTAAAGCAAGCAAACAGCTTAAGTCGAAGATGTTGAAAATTGGTAAATCCATAACTCATTCTTTTAATAAGCTTTATTTTGGTATTCATTCCCTCAATTAATCCGTTGGTTGTATGATTTTCAAAGTAATTACAAATACCCTGCAAATGCTTCTGGATCATACTGGCACTACTTTCATATAATATTCCGCCTATTCTTATCCATTTTTCCAATTTTCTCTCAGCACCTCTGAACGTTTTACTACTTTGATAAATTTGTCTAATTTCTTCTTTCATCTCCCAGGCTATTCCCAAGCAGGGATGTTCTTTTAAGATAACTTCTAGTTGTTGTTTTTGCTCGTCCTTTAAGTCCTCTTTATTCTTCCATAATAAATGAGGTAATCCTTTTTCATGCACCCCCATTAACTTTCTCAAGTTATTAAGCTCGTCATTGATGATAGCCATTACATGAAAACGGTCATAGATGATTTTAGCATTGGGAAATAATTCCTTGATCACTGCCGTAAATCCTGACCACATATCGACGCTCACTTCTTTCACCTTCTCCCGAACTGCGTCTGGCTGTGCTTTTAAGGCTTCCATTAATTCTTCCTGCTTATGTCCTTTAATCACATCTAGTAAAATTTTCTTGTCCAGATCTACGACCGTTGTTATGAAATCTTTATGTCCTTTTAAGTTACTAAACTCATCTAAGCTTATTCGTTCTGGTGCTTCCCACTCTTCCTTTTCTAGTTCTTTAGCACAGTTATTAAATATTAACTCAACTTCTTCCCATCCTAACCCTTCTTCTCGACTTATTTCTTCGATACTACAATTTTTTACTCTCTCATAAATCATCGATTCATAGCGAATTGTGTGATGCTGTCTTAATCTCATAAAACTCAGTCTTTCGCTGATATACTTTTGGCACTTTTGACAATGAAACTGGCGGCGTGGTACTTCTAAATATACCGGATTGCCTAATATTGACAAATCTCTGACTAGATTGTACTCTGTCTGATTGATTCTGTCCAAGGTTTGATGGCAATTCGGACATTCAATTGTTTCATTTAAAAGAGCGAGCTTTAGGAAAATTGTCTGAGCAATTTTTTGATAATTGACCACTGTTACATTTGGTAAATCGAGGAGTTGATCAAAATTTATCCACATAACCCACCTCCTGTTCTGTTTTACTATTATACCATGCTCACACAGAACCTAGAAGAGCCAAGATTGGATAGTCAGAACACCATATTTCCCATAATTATTAGTGAGATATTGAGAGTTTCTTTGGAAGTCTTGCATTAACTCATTTACAAGATCACTGAGAATCAATATCAATTCAGATTCAACTTCATCCATTGACAGCCTGAATTCCTCAATTTCTCTTCGGTTGACATTTCTAACATCAGAATAGGAATTGAAAAACCAGAAGAAAAGATTGGAATTTAAGGCGGCAATTGCAATATCTTTCAATGCATTAGATGGTAAGGATAGAATCTTTAGTTCTGATGGCTCAATTACTTCACCCTGGACATTAGAGATTCTAGGAATAAAGTTATAAAATTGCACAAAATATCTAAGCTTTCTTGTGTAATAGATAATATGTTGACCTTGTTTAGAAAGAAATGTAGCTAATGACTTTTGCTCTGACATTCGCGTGAGTATATTAGCCTCTATTGCTGAAGATATCTTGGGGATTGAAGTCCCAACTAAATTTAATGAATTATTGTGCTTGACAAATTTGATTTGAGCAAAAAGATTATCTCTCTCTTCTGCGAGCCAACGCTTATACCCTTCAAGATGAGATGATGTCTGCGTCTCTTCATTAATTTTGTGCGTAAGCCAGATCGTCAAACGCTTCTCCACTCCGGTAAATAGTTTGGAAGGGCGTTCTGCAAAATTTAGGTTCCATGATATACATTTCTGACTCTTAAAAGACGTTCTTAAGGAGTCAAATCCATCTGTGCTTACAATGGAGACTGGAACAATCATACCAATCCATCCTTTTTTGAGTAAAAGGGTTAAAGAACGCTCCATCGTAAATGCATATAAATCTGCACAATCTATAGTTTTAAAGCCTCGAACTGTATAAATATTTTTTACGGTTTTGTACTCAACATAGGGTGGATTACCGATAATCACATCAAAGCCACCGCGATTGATGATGCTGTAAAACTCTACAAACCAATGAAACGGCTGATGACTTTCCTTCCATTTCTGAAAAGCCCCTGACTTTTTCGACAAACCCAACTCATATTCTTCCGCTAAATAGCGATCCAACTCCTCCCGCAATTGTGCCAAAGCCGCCTTTGATAACCGCTTAGATTCTGCAACTTCTGCACCCGCAATAGAATCTTGCACTTGCAGCGACTTAAACCGCTTAAACTCCATATCCGCCGCCGCCGCACCCTGCACAATCCGATTCAACACCCCATCATCAAAAATTAAACGACCTTGCCCGGTTTGGGTATCCCTTGCCATCGCCTCGCAAACTTCATTCAGCGACGCAAACCCCACCAACGTATTACCCAGCCGAATATTAAAATCAATATCCGGCAACGGTTCCAGTCCAAAGTTTTGCTTCTTGGGTTGGGGTTCCATCTGCGCCACCAGCTTCAGGAATAGCCGCAGCTTACAGATTTCCGTCGCTTCCTCCATGATGTCCACACCATAGAGGTTGTTGAGCATGATCGACTTCAGCACAAAATAGCGAAGATTAGGGTGCTTCGCCATCTCTGCCAGCACTTTGCGGAAGTATTCATAACGCGGTTTTGCCTCTGGTTCCTGTGAGAGCCTCAGATCATCCTCATCGACAAACCCCTGCATCCGTTCCAGACAAGCTGTATAGAGTGGCTCCAGAATATTCAACGCCGCAAACAAAAACGCCCCCGATCCACAGGTGGGATCTAACACCGAGACTTGTTCGATCGCTTGATACAATGCCTTCAGCAAATCCGAACTTTCGCAACTGGTGATCACATCCTGGGCGAATTGGCGAATATCTAGGTTGTGGGTAATCAGGTCATTGATCTGGGTAACTTCTCCCGCAGCCAGTTTTTGCCGCAGTGACCAACACCGCTTGCGCCGCGCCACATACTCCCGCCAGGTTTCTGTGGGTAGGGCAAATCCATCGGCAGCAGGCTTATTCCAGCTGCCTCGTTGCGAGACATCCTCAATGCCAGCGGCAATCTCAGTCGGGAGTTCGAGATCTACACCCTGACGAACCGCAGGATAGATGTAATGGTCAGGATTTTCCCGCAGCAACGCCCATACCGCCCCTTCTGGCTTAAACGCAACCTGACAGCCCTTCTCTGCTTGGTCAAACAAAAAGGGAAGAATCGTGTTCTTGCTGATGTATTCGGTGATGTCTTCCTTGGTGTAGTACGCCCCCATTTGCTTCTGGTTGATGTACTTCTCAAAGATGTAGCCCAGTACATCCGGGTTAATTTCGTTTTGGTTGCGAAGTGGTCTGTCGTCTAAGTGCCAGTCGTACTCATCAAAAAAGTTAAAGACTTGCTCAAACGCTGCATCGGGAATTTGCAGGGTGCTGTCATACTTTTCCTCCAACTGATGGACTTCAAACAAGCCGCCATTTAGATAGGGAATTTTGCCCAAGAGTTTGTCTAATTCAGGATTGCGATCGGGCTTGCCTAACCCCTCATGGAACAGCTTCAGCAAAAACTGTCGATAAAACGAATGAAACCTATCCTTTCCCCATTCTGCCTGACACCGTTTGAGCCGATTTCGCAAATAATTTATATCGCCATCCAGAAAGTTTTTCTTTTGGATGAAATAAACAAACATCAGCCGATTGAGCATCAGCGAAGCATACCAGATGCAATCAAATTCTGACTGAATACCTTGAATAAATTGAAGAAATTTCCCGTGTTCCTTTTCAAATCGGGTAAAGAATTTCTTGGTGACTTTCTCGACATCAAAAGCTTTTTTGACTCGCCCGGCGACTTCCACCAGGGTTAGCTTTTCCTCTTCCGCAAATGCGATCGCCAACGCCTCTAACTTCTGCAACAACCGCTCCGCCGACTGTCCCACCTGATATTGCTCAAATCGAGGGGCGAGGGGTTTTCCCAGTTCTTGCCGCACCCACATCCAAATTTGTTGGGTTTTGCCCTCATCGCCAAATACCAACAGGTGGGATTTGCTGTAGTCCGTCAGTTGGCGATCGAGCTTCACCCGAATCGGACGGGTTGGAATTTCTGGGGTGATGCACTTGAATACAGTGAAGCCGCGCTTTTGAGTAATAGAAACCACCTCAAAGGGTTCGCCATCCACCTCAAACGGTAACGTGACGCGATCAACCGTATCCCAGCCCAATTCTTCAATGAACAGAGACTCAAAATCAAACTTCTGGAGATACTTTTGGGCGCGTTGGCGATTCAGTGGCATAGAGTTAAGGGCTTGGAGAATTAATCAGCAATACATCTGGAAATATGATGTCAAGCCTAGTTCAAAGTCTGAGGAAAATTAGGGTCGAAAATTTGCTCTGGTGTGTACTGACAATCGGCGGGTAAATCTTGATCGTCCAAGGGCGTTTCGCGCACCACTAGATCAATCCCAGATTGATAAGCGTAGGCGATCGCCTCTTCTAGATAAGGCTTGAGGCTAGGGTTTGCTTGCATCAGTCTTTGAATCGCTCGTCGTTGTTCACGAATAGTAGCTTTCCAGCTTTTGCTACGGCGTTCGGGCTGGTAGTCCCACTTAAGAAGATGACCAAGCAAGATTGCTAAACGGTTCTCTAATTCTTGCCGCTGTTGTTTACCCAAAGATTCAATTTCCTCGACCAAATTCACAATATCTAATCCCTTAAAATCGCTTATTTGGAGTAACTTAGATTGCTCCAAAGTCCAAGCATAAAAATCTGTTTCATAGAGATTGGATCGCATCGTTTCTTCTCCTAAGTAGGTAGGCGTTAAAAGTTGTCAGATGCCCCCCTTATTAAGGGGGGATTAAAGGGGGGACTAAGGGGGGATCGGCACCCCCCTTATCAAGGGGGGATCAAGGGGGGATTAAAGGCAAAATCCATTTTTAATTTAATTATAACCAGCTACTTAGTTTCAGTCATAGGTTGTTTTCTCAACAGGGGGAAATACTGGGAACCTGCCTCTACTTTAGCCTCTAAATAATCCCATCGAACAGATAATTCGTGCTCCGTCTTGCCGTTCCTCCGGGTTGATCACACACAAAGCATCATGCTCCCGCAGAAATGTCACCAGTTTTGCCAACTGCTCATCACTGATGCCTGCTTTAAGTTCCCTGTTGAGACGAGCGACCGCATTTTGCTTTAACGGATGCTGGTTGATTTCTTCGATCGCCCGTGACCGGTTTTCCCATTCCGTCCCCATGGCCAGTAGAGGCGTGGTTTCACGGATCCGTTGGGTGTAGGCCATCAGGCGATCATAAGTCCGTGCCGCTGCACTGCGCTTATTGCCCAGGGTACCCGCCACAGTTTTGGTTTGCTCCGCGATCAGTTCCGCCCCCCGTGTCACGAGTTCATGGTGCTGGGGATGGCGGGGTAAGGTTGGGGTATCAATGCTGCATCGCGCCATACGGAGAATCCGCATCTGAGACTGGGTGACGCTGTTACCGTCCTTGTCCACCCATGCCAAAGCGTCGGTGCCGCTATCCGTGCGGAGGTACAACAACACACCCTCTGGATCAGATACTGTAGATTCATGCTCCCGTGTGGAGTACACCACATCGGGCAGTTTTTCGATCATCCCTTTCAGGGCAGGGTTGGCATCGATCGCACTTTGCCAGATCTGCAACGCCTCGGAGGTTAGATCCACCTCCCCTTCATCGGTTTCATCCAGCACCCCCGATCGCTCATTATAAAGATTTAGCAGCATCTCCCGCGCTTGTTCGTCCTCAAAAAAGGCTTCATCGGTGCCTACCACTTCTTGATTTTCGTTCAGGCGGTCGCGCAAACGTCCCCGCAGGTTAATCAGCCGCTCCACCCCCTCCGCAGGCAAAAACGAATAGCAGAGAATTTCGTCCGCCTGCTGCCCAATCCGGTCTACCCGTCCTGCCCGCTGAATCAGACGAATAATCGCCCAGGGCAAGTCGTAGTTGAGAATGATGGCACAATCTTGCAAGTTTTGCCCCTCACTCAACACATCCGTCGCCACCAACACCCGTAATTGCTCGGCTGCTGGGATGGATTTTTCATTACTGATGGGGCTAAACCGCCAAGCCAGAGCCGTCGGGTCAGTCGATTGTCCAGTCGCCAAACCAATCTGAGTGATGCCCTGGGCCTGCAACGCTGTTGCCAGATAGCGAGCGGTATCGGCAAACTGAGTGAAAATTAGCACCTTATCTGTAGGATGTTGCTGTTGAAGCAAATCTACCAATGCTACCAGCTTGCCATCCTCAACTGGTCCCACCAGAGCGGCATCGCACTTAAACTCACAACTTCAATCAATGTGCATGGTGCGTTCCCCAAAATCGATCGGTGGAGCAGTAAGACCCCCATTAGGGAACGCACCCTAGGGCTGGTTAGACAGTGACCCACGGATCAACTTAAACTGCTCAATGCCTGGATTGTAACCGTACCACCCTCGATTACATCAAGCTGCATCCGATAGCCGTAGAGTAAACCCATACCAACCAAAGGTTCTGTATCCGATTCGTTTATATCAATTCGCCGCAACTCTCCATCCCAAATAACTAAACCACGATACACATCGAAAATACAAGTGCTTCCATTCCCCAGGATTCCCTCTTCACGTCTATATGCGCGTAAGTTGAGATCGGCAAGCACTGAGGAAGGCAGAGTCAGAAAACCTGTAAATCCTGTATCAATGACAGCATCGATCATTTGCCTCTGTGAATCTAAATTGCCTACGACCAGTCGGATAGTCGCCTCACAGTTTTGATCAACAATTCCTTGCATCATAGAGTTATTGCAAACGACCGACACCAAAGCGATGAACTCCTCTATGACCAATCCGAACGCACCAGATTTGAGCGTCGGGGCAACGTTCTAGCAATCGGTCTGAAGCAGTCATCGTATCCTTTGCTAATTCAAAGGCTCCTGTCTCAATATCGATCGCCACAATTTTGCCATAGTTGCCTTCCTCGACTTGGGGACGTACCTGAGATTGATAAATCTCATTACCACGTCGAGCGAATTCTTCTTTACTGTAGCGGGGTTGTCTAACTGTCATTGAAGCGACCCTGGGGCGACTTTTGCCCCTCTATTTTAACCAAACATTGGGAATCTTCCCTAACATTCCTCAACTAGGCCCACCAGAGCGGCATCGTACTTAGACTCACAGCTTCAATCCATGGGCATGGTACGTTCCCCAAAAATCTATTGGTGGAGCAGTAAGACCCCCATTAGGGAACGCACCCTACAAGACTGGCGATCTCACTTGAAAAAGGTGCGTTACACGCGCGTTTTCGCACCCTACAAGAGCGGCATCGCACTTAGACGCACAGCTTCAATGAATAGACATCTCCAAAAATTACAACCTAGTCACAGCTTGCTTTTGTCCTGTGTACTAACCAAATCGTTCGATGGCTAGAATGTATATCTATCGTTGCTAATTCAATTTTACTGAAAAAATATGAGGCAATTAAAATCATTTTTATTCGGGTAGATTCCTTAACTAGATAGACTTTTGGTCTTGAGATAATACTATGGAGATGTCTAATGAACTAAAAATAAATTTTCAGATACGAGAGAGATAGTCTAAAATAATCGCCATACAAACAAGATAAACAAAAATTATTCCAATTTTAGTTACAATTGGGAATGAGCAAAACAGGGTAAAAACAATTGTCACAACACTTATTAAGAGCGCAAATATTGCTTTAATTTTTTTCACAGTTGACAAATTACTTATTATTCAAGGAGTTGGCGTATCTGATGAGTTTGATGGTGCCAATTGGTGGAGAGGAGGATTAGGCTTTGCTTCTGATTTAGCAAGATTTTGAAAATCACCTAATATAAAAGTGCTCATTATTGCCAAAAAAGCTAGTATCCATAAAGTCACTGGTCCAGATGTACCAGTAAACTTTAAATTAGCAAACTCAAAAGATAAATCGCGCCCAGTTACAATCTCAAGTGTTAGAACAATCGTAAAAGCTGTAACAGATGAAAATGCAACAGCGCCAAACAATGCAAAGCTTGGATGAATAGGAGAGTTCCAATACATTCGCCAACCAATAATAACCGAAATTCCAATAAAAATCCAAGTAAAGGTAAATGCTATTACACCAATAAGCCATAGAGGTACTTTTGGACGTTTTATAGGGTCTTGATCTTGAATATTTTTAGGAGTTGAATGATCACCTTGTTGGTCTTGTTGACTCATATTTTGTTGGTTTATAGTTATTGTTTGCGATCCCTAGCCTGTTAGCCAGATTAGTTTACTGCAAACAATCTCCTTTAAGGAGACTGATCACAGAATCCTTCCAGAATTTTAGCAAAGATTCTTAGATATGACTGCACTTTGTCACAAAATTTTACTATTATTTTGACAACTCTCAATGGTTGGAGAGAAAACATTGATCGCCAAGTCTGGTCAATTTTTGTCCAACGCATTTCAGGAAATGACCTAAATAAGTAGCTAGAGATAATTAATTACACATATTTAACCACCTCTTGCCTATTCTAACCAAGAAATTAATTTTGCACCACTACTTATTACTTAATTACTGCTTATTTTGTAATTTTATCACTAATTCGTGGAAAGGTTGCCAATCATCGTTATAAGTAATTGCCTCCCAAACCGATTCGATTAGCGGTCTAAGTAAAGCGGTTTTAGGATTATAATGCGTTAAGGTGTCGTCAATTTCAGACAAGGAATCTAGGGGTAATTGATTTAAGACCAAACTATATAACTCTCGCCAACGTTGCCAATCAGCTTTTGGTAAATCCGTATTTTCAAGAATTAGGGAACTATTTTCTCGCCAACCGTAATTAAATTGTTCACTTAATTGATAGAAAAAGTCGTGATAACCCAGGTCAGTTTCTTGGAGAACTTCCACAGTTTTGCTGACCAGTAAAGCGGATTCGGGAGTAAAAATATCCTCAAAACCTAACTTTTTGAGCATCATTTTTTGATAATAAAAATTGTAATGCTGGTCATAGTTAGCCAAAGCCATATCTAACTCTAACAAGGAGATGACCATCGACAGGGGAGATTGCAGTAACTCTAGATTTAAACGACAGATAAAAGGCTGATTACCATAACTATAACGGCCACCGTAGTCGAAATAAGCCGCCGTAAATTGGGGGTTATAGGAAGGAATAAAAGCGTAGGGACCATAATCGAAACTTTCCCCAGTAATTGACATATTATCGGTATTAAGAACCCCATGACAAAAACCTGCGACCATCCATTGGGCTGCTAATTTAGCGGTTCTTTCGATTAAAGCGGCGTAAAATTTTAAATAGCGATCACTATCTTGGGGATTGATTTCAGGATAATAATAAATAATCACATGATCGAGGAGTCTTTTAATTAAATCGCTACGTTTAATATGAAATAAACGCTCAAAAGTCCCGAAACGAATATGAGAATTACTAACTCGAATCATCACCGAAGATCGCGTCGGGGAAGGTTCATCGCCGCGCCAGAGAGCTTCCCCCGTTTCCACCAAACTCAGACAGCGAGAGGTATTCACCCCTAAACTGCGTAAAGCTTCCGCGGCTAAGACTTCTCTGACTCCACCCTTGAGAGTTAACCTACCGTCTGCATGACGAGAATAGGGAGTCCGTCCCGATCCTTTCGTACCAAAATCGTATAATTTGCCATCAATACCCCTAACTTGACCGTAGAGAAAACCGCGACCATCTCCCAAGAAAGGATTATACTCGCCAAATTGATAACCGTGGTAACGCAGGGCCAAAAAGGGGGTCAGGGATTGAAATTTACCAAAAGCCTCGATAAAATGCTCATCTAAGGTTAATTCTGGCTGAATTCCCACCAAAGGTAATAAAGCATCATTGCGAAAACGAAGGATATGACTGGGAAAATCCGCAGCCGCAACTTGATCATAGTATTGGTCCCCCAAGTCCTGCATGGCGCTTTCGTAAGGGAGACTGAGAAAGGGATTGGTGAGATGGTCTGTCATAGTGGTGGTGTCGATCGAGCGTTGAGGCGATAAAGTGATAAAGATAGCCAAAAAATTTTCCTACTGAGACTATCAAACAGCGATGCCCGATTCTATTATGTATCAAGGGGACTATTTTCTTGTCCTTGAGGCCGATCAACCTGAACAATTCCAGACTCCCGACCAGTTGCGGGATAAGTTAAAAGATTTAATCAGCGCAAAACCGGAGATTTGTCCCCGACAATTGGCAAAATTCTCTAGTTTTGAGGAAAAATCTCTCTATCTGCGCGATAATTACTGCGAGTTGGACCTGGGTGAGGAGGGTTATTTACAATGGTATCTAGTGCGTTTGGAAAAATAAGGAAACCCATTATTAAGTAGTTAGGTGTTAAAAACTGTCAGACACCCCCCTTATCAAGGGGGGATTAAGGGGGGATCCATCTTCAATTTAATTATAACCAGCTACTTAGTTATTAAGGCAGAGGCAATCAGAGCAATTATCTTTTTAACTTTTTACTTTCTAACTTGACCATTATGGGAGAAATAGAAGATTTACTGGCACAAATGAAGGCAGAATACCAGAAACGGGATCAGGAAAAACCGATGCCGTCCCCTTCTTCTCACCAAGAAAAAGATCGTTACCCAGACGAATTTAAGGTTAATTATGCTGGCGATTCTGCTACCGATGCGCTTTTAAAAGCTTTAGCCTTAGAAAACCAAGAAAGGCAACAACAGGAGGCAGCGGAAAAAGAAAAAGCAGCGGCATTAAAACAGCAGCGTAAGCGAGAAGCTTTAACTAGAAAGGCGAAGCAATGGTTAAATAAATTAGATGCCAAATCGGAGGAAGGACGCTGGTTTGAGGAGTTTTCCTATAGCTACGATTCTCCTTTAGAAGCGGCGATCACCTATCTAGAAGCTTTGGGAGAAGTGGATATTTATAAATGATCAGGTCTAATTTAAAGTTGTGGGTAAATTGGCTGCGTCAAAAACTTGATTATGCCACCAAATATTATCACCGGCTATAATATTTGTGCCGTAACGAGGGACGATGCCATAAACAGTGCCGGGGTCATAACCCAAAGCTTGACTGATGAGATTGTAGAGACGTTGTAGATCAAAACCCCGGGGGTCACAATGGGGATATTTTCCTTGATTAATCAGAAAACTATCCACGGCAAAATGGCTGACAATTTGCGGTAATTGTCCCGTTTGTAAGGCTGCGAGGAGATAATATTTCGCCGTTTGTTGGTATTGAAAATCGCTGTAACCGGGGAGGGGTTGCAAGCGTCCTTTGGTCAAACAGTGGGATCCCGGCGCTTGTACCAGTTCAATGTTAACGCTGGAGATAACCCGACGATTTCTTTCGGCAAAAACCGGCTGCAAGCGATCGCAATTAGGGTGAGATAGCTGCTGACAAATCGCTTCTGTTGCCCATAATGCGGTGCTTTTTGCCCCATCAAAGTAATTTGTGGGATATTCTTTGACTAAACGCCTAAAGACTGCTTCTGAAGGCGTATTTAACCAAATTCTCGCTCTTTTTTCTAACTCAGGAGCCGATCGCGTACTCAAAGGAACACCCGCTAAAGCAAGTGCAAAACCCTTGACGCGGATAGTTTCTGGGGTAAGTTGCCACAGTTGACGCACTAATTGATCCCTGGTGTCTGCGGGCAGCATTTCGGCCGCTTGTTCATAAAAAGTGGCAGTGGGACGGTGACGTTCAAAAAAAGGCCGGGCGATCGAGTCTAAAATATCTCTATCCCTGGAATTCGGTTTGCGGGGGATGTAAACATTCGGACCCAATTTCATCGGACCGCGAGCATATTTTTTCTGCTCTTCGATGTTACCCGCAGTCATACTCCAAGCTGTATCGTGGAGAATAAACAAGGGAGCGCGATCGAGGGTTAATTCGGTTTCTGGCGGGGCAATTTGCAAAAATTCGGCGATTTTCTGCTTTTCTAACTCATCTAGGCTCTTACCGGCTAAATTCTCCCCCACAGTGGAGGGATTAAAAATATTTATGGTGGCAGTGGAGAGACTAGAGGTATTCAGTTTTAAAATCAGTAGGGACAAGACCAAGCTAATCACCAAAGAAGTCACTCCCGATCGCCATTGTTCCCAGGGAAAGATAGAATATCTAGGGAGAGAAAATTGTCTTGATTTTTGCCGTCTTTGTCGATTCATCTGACCTTTTTAACTCGCTTTCCACCCATTGTATTCACTTTCTCGAAAAAGGCAATTAATACTAAATCCGTTGATTATAAGCTACATATCAGGATAGGCAATAGGCACTCTTGCAATAGGTAGCTTTGTTCTCCCCACACCCCACTTCATAATTCATAATTCATAATTCATAATTCCCACACCCCACACCCTACACATAATTACTGAGGAACCATTGAGTATTAAAAGCTCGATCGCAGGATATTTCTAGTAATCTTATGCCTGATTCCGGCAAAACTGCGATTTTTTGCTCAAAATCAGTCCAATCGCTGATTAAATGGTAATCGATACCGTAGGTGTGACAGAGTTGGCAAAAGTCGATATTTTGGGGAGTGGCAAAAAATTCTTCAAAGGGAGGGTCAAATTTGGCGATCGGCAACATCTGGAAAATGCCTCCCCCCTTGTTATTGATTAAAATTATGGTCAATGAGCCAACAAAATATTTTTTGATTAAAAAACCATTTGTGTCGTGTAATAGGGCTAAATCTCCCGTTAATAGCAGACTGGGGACATTTTTATAAGCTATTCCTATCGCAGTGGATAGGTTGCCGTCGATGCCATTGGCCCCGCGATTAAAATAGGGACGAATTTGGCGATCGCTAGGCGGGTTAAAAAATTCGGCATAGCGAACAGGCATACTATTAGAGATAAAGATCGGGGTGCGGGGGGGGAGGTATTGGGAGAGCAGCCAGGGGATTTTCCCTTCAATCAGTTTAGTTTCTGCTGCCAAAAGGCGATCGATAGTTAATCTGGCTTGCTGGTCGAATTTGTGCCATAATTGCCGATATTCTCGATTATTATCGGTTTTATCTGGGAATAAATCCCCTAATTGCTCGATATTTACCCTGAGATGTCTGGTTTTTCCCTGTAGAGGATCGTAATTATCGGGATGGGGATCGATAATCCAACGCGGACAGTCGATTTCTTCTAACCAGGTCCGTAATTCTTTGCTGGTGGGTAATTCGCCAATTTGTAGGACAACATCGGGGGTTAATTGGGTTCTAAGGGCAGGATTCCGCAATAATAAATCATAGGTAGTGATGAGATGGGGATTTAACCCTGCATAGTTTCGCAGAGGAGATAAAGCTTCCGCTAAGACGGGATATTGTTGCGATCGGGCTAAATTAGCGATCGCCTGACAGTAACTTTCGGGGTTTTGCGGGGAAGCTAATCCCGCGATGATAATTCCTTGGGGGGGTAAAGAAGGAATTTCGAGAATTGAGTGGTTAATGGCGATATTTTGCCGAGATATATGGCTAAAAAAAGCTTCTTCGTCAAAATTAGCCTCTAAATTGTTAATTTCTAGATCGGGAGTTGGTGCGAGGGGATCGCGAAATGGTAAGTTCAGATGCACCACTCCGGGGACAGGATCAAGACAGCGCCACCACGCGTGGATGATAGTTTGACGGAGATAGCGTAAACGCTCGATATTGGCACTAGGACAGCTAATTTCCGCTTGCCAGTTGGGATAATTACCGTAGAGTTTGACTTGATCGATAGTCTGACCGGCATGAGCATGACGCAATTCTGGGGGGCGATCGGCGGTTAGAATTAATAAAGGGACATGACTTTCTTTTGCTTCAATGACTGCGGGATAAAAATTAGCCGTGGCGGTCCCGGAAGTGCAGACTAGAACCACCGGTTGATATAATTGTTTGGCTAATCCCAGGGCAAAAAAAGCGGCCGAGCGCTCGTCTAAGATGGGAATAGCTTCAATCTGGGGATGTCTTGCCAAGGCTATCGTTAAAGGAGTCGAGCGCGATCCGGGAGAAACCACCCCTATCGTCAATCCCAAACGGGCCAATGTTTCGACTAAAATAGAACCCCAAAGTGTATTAAGATTGCGAAAATCGATCGACATTTATCAATTCAGTGGCAAAGGTTAGGGGACAATAAGTTAAAGAGTCTATTAATAAATTTAACATTGGCTGGAACTGGCCAAGAATAAGTTATTCCTGAGTCAGTGATCCTAGTTAAGTTTACTCTCGATTCCCAGGCCAATTTATCCCTTTTCGGGGTTCCTTCTCGCCAAGTTTTAACCAGAAAATTTATAGGTTAATACCACATTGATATTAGCTGCCAGCAGGGCCAAGAATAACAGGAAAGTAAAGCGATCGATCCAGAATTTTTTAAAGAGACCAAAGATATCCTTGAGATAGAATACTCCCAGAATTGCTGCCGTACCGATCATAAAATAATAGCGACCGTAGGGAGAAGCTAATATCCATGCTGTCAAGTTGAGATGAATCGACCAAACTCCCAGAAAGATAAAAATAATTGAGGCAGTTAATCCGTCAGTTTCCTGGCGAAAATCATCAAGAAAGATGCCTAGAATAATAAACATAAACGGATAAAAAGGAATCATATACCAAGTAAAAAAGTGACTTTGCGCTCCCGTGGCAACTAAAATTAAGGTGTAGAGGATTACCGGTAAAGCGAGTAATCTAACTTGGGGACTAGCGGGATTTTTTCTGAGAAAGGGTAAGAGGGTTAACCAGCTAAAAATTAACCAACCATCCTCGAAAAATACCGTAGGAGTGGTTAGATATTTGACAAAGTTAAAGTCCTCAAAACGCAGGGATTGTTCTTGAAATATCTTACGAAAAAAATCGTAGTCGTAGATAGCACCGTAGAGAAAATAGAGAGAGAAAAAGAAAGCACTGATCGCAGTCACATAAATGGCTTCTCGTCCTTGCTTTTCGTAAATCAAGAGGACAATTAATAATACTACTAAATAAATGGCTGTTACCTTGACTAAACAGGCTAAACCAGCTAAACAAGCGGCAATGTAGAGATATTTTTTCTGCTTAGTTTGATAGTATTGCCAATACAGTAAGATGATAAATAAGCAGAAAATAATCATTAAATTTTCACTAATAGCTAATCGAGATAGAAAAACTGTATTGGGATTGGTGGCATAAATTAAACTAGCGATTATAGCGATCGATAAATTACTTAACTTGAGAGCGAGTAAATAGACCAAAACTATAGAAGCAATACCTAAGAATAAAGAAGGGACTCTAATAATAGTTAAACTGCAATCAAAAAAAGTTTTTGCCCCTCCTAAAAGAGCAAATAAACCCACCAATAAACCAAATAAAGGAGGATGATCAAACCAGGGAGTAACCAAACGATAACGGATATTTTTCGCTTCCCAAACCACCGTAGGAAAATTATCCGTGGGACTTAACCATGACCAACTGGTGGGGATACCCGTTTGTAATAAACTCATGCCACTCCAAGCAAAAGCATATTCATCAGAAGTCCAATTATCTGGAGGCAAAGAATCATAATTATAGATTCGCAAAAAAGCACCTAAAAAGGTGATAATTGCTCCAATCAACCAATGTTTATGGACAGTCAAAAAGCTGGGCATCGATTATTAAGGACAAGGGGCAGTGACCAAATAATAGTCAGAATTTAATGGTATAATGGATGGGGTGATAATGACAGAAAAATCGGGATGATTAAAGTAAACAGACGTAAATTTTGCCAGTGGATCAGTCTGATCGGTGCAGGAGTCGGCCTGGCAGCGATTCTAGATAGAAAAAATATTGTTTCCCCCTCCACCGCTACAGCAATCATCCCCCCGCAACCCCCCCAAAATTCCTCTTTTCCCCCCCGACAAAGCTTTTCCTTTGAAACCGTTACTCTCGATCCTAGCGGTTTCGTGATCGAGCGCAATTCCCGCAGCGCCGAATACTACAGCGAAACCCTTGCGGGATTAGAGATGATTGCTATCCCTGCTGGCACTTTTATCATGGGGACACCGGACGGAGAAAAAGGAGACTTTACCGGTAGTGATAAACCCCAGCGCTTAGTCAAGGTGAACAGTTTTTACCTGAGTAAATACCCGATAACCCAAAAACAATGGCAAATTGTCGCTAATATCCCCAAAATTAACCGCGATTTAAACCCCAATCCCTCCCACTTCCAAGGGGATAACTTACCCGTCGATAGCATCTCTTGGTATGATGCGATCGAGTTTTGCGAGCGACTTGCCAGGGCCACCGGCAGAAACTATCGGCTCCCAAGCGAGGCACAATGGGAATATGCTTGTCGTGCCGGCACTACCACACCCTTCTACTTTGGTGCCACCCTTACCAGTGAATTCGCTAACTACTATGCCATTAAATTTCCCTATGCAGTGGAAAGAGAGAGCGAATTTCGAGCTAAAACCACCCCTGTAGGTAGTTTTCCCCCAAATGCCTTCGGATTATACGATTTACACGGCAGTTTATACGAATGGTGTGCCGATCCTTGGCATCGCAACTATAAAAATGCTCCCAACGATGACCAAGTATGGCCGGCCGATCCTAATAGCACCGGCAATCGTTATCGCGTCCTGCGTGGAGGTGGTTGGGGGACAGAATTGAGGGAATGTCGCTCCGCTAGTCGAGGCCAATTTAGCCCCGATAATCGCTATAGTGTATTAGGATTCCGCATCGCCAGTAGTTAGCTCAAAATTCTGGTTTCAACAACTTTGCCGGTAAATTGTGCGTCTCTAAACCTGTTTTAGTCTGTGAGTGTAAGCGAGTGACCAACTGTCCACCCTATCCCTTTTTAACCACCCCCGTCGGCTCTTTGCAAATCCCTTTTTTAGAGCAAATTGAAGGAATTATTAGCAATAATAGTTATATTCTCAGGGATGAACCCCAGTTACTCAAATTATCTCTAGTTATTCCCACCTATAACGAGCGAGATAACGTTATTCCCCTAGTCGAGAATCTCAGTCAATTACTCGATCGAAAAATTCCCGATCAGTATGAACTAATTATCGTCGATGATGACAGTCCCGATCGCACTTGGGAATTAGCCAGCAAATTAACCCCGGATTACCCGCAACTGCGGGTGATGCGTCGTCAGGGAGAAAAGGGATTAGCGTCGGCAGTGGTGCGGGGTTGGCAAGGGTCAAGGGGTGAGATACTAGGAGTAATCGATGGAGATTTGCAACATCCCCCCGAAATTCTCTATAATCTCCTCGAAACTATCGAAAAAGGAGCCGATTTAGCTCTTGCTAGTCGTCACGTCGAAGGGGGAGGAGTGAGCGAGTGGAATCTGCTGCGAAGATTTCTCTCCCGCGGCGCTCAAATTCTTGGTTTAATTCTACTGCCAGAGGTGGTCGGTCGCGTCTCCGATCCCATGAGCGGTTACTTTATGGTCCGCCGTCAAGCGATCGCCGGTCCGATTCTCAATCCCACCGGTTACAAAATTTTACTAGAAGTCATCGGCAAAGGCCGCATCGAAACCATCGGAGAAGTGGGTTATGTCTTCCAAGAGCGCCTAGAGGGGGAAAGTAAGGTAACTTGGAAACAATGGCTAGAATATATCTTTCATCTGCTGCGTTTGCGCTCTCAAAAGCCATTAAGGTTTTTAGATGCAATTGTCAATCTACCTTTAGATAGATTTATTCGCTTCGGTTTAGTGGGATTAACCGGGGTTTTTGTCGATATGGCCTTTCTCTATCTTCTCAGTGATCCCGCCGCTTTGGGTTGGGGATTAACCCGCAGTAAAATCATCGCCGCCGAATTAGCAATTATTAATAATTTTATCTGGAATGATCGCTGGACTTTTGGCGATTTATCCGCTCGTCAACGGGGTTGGAATAAACGCTGGAAAAGATTTTTCAAGTTCAATTTGATCTGTTTAGCTGGTTTAATTTTAAACGTCTTGCTGCTCAACCTTCTCTTTAATGGTTTAGGAATCAATCGCTATCTAGCTAACTTTATTGCGATTGCTATCGTCACGGTTTGGAACTTTTGGGTTAATCTTAAACTCAGTTGGCGGGTGACAAAATAGCCAGCTAGAAGCAAAAAAATGGTGGGCCAAAATTGAGATGCGCTTACCCTGTTGTCCATAGCATTTGATCCCCGCTTACTCCAGCCTATGATCCTGATTACAGACCAAATTTACCAGTCTATTTTCACCCACGCAGAATCTACCTATCCCGAAGAATGTTGTGGGTTACTCCTAGGAAAAATTACCGAGACAGCAGCCGAAGTTATCAGCATACAAGCAACAGAAAATAACTGGTCAGGCAATAAAAGAAACCGCTTTAGTATTGCCCCAGAAGTGCTTTTACAAGCTCAAAAATCGGCGCGGGAAAACCAGCTAGAAATTATTGGTATCTATCATTCTCATCCAGATCATGCCGCCATTCCCTCGGAAATCGATCGCCAATTAGCCTGGTCAGGATATACTTATTTAATTGTCTCCGTAGTTTCAGGGCGGGCGATCGATTTACAAGCTTGGCAACTGGACGAGCGCGAACAATTTCAAATCGAACCTCAAGAATTAAAATGTTTTTGACATCGCTTGAGAACAAAAAAGAAAGGCTGGGGAAAGTTTTTAAAATCCATAATTCCCAGCACCGTATTATCATCTACTTTCCGAAAAGAGTCATTAATCGGCAAATAATCATAAATCATCGTGGCGCTAACTTTGTCGCGATATTCCATCATTCGCAGTCTAGCCTGACTTGTCTCTGTTTTCAGCAAGGAGTTGGTCAGCATCAGCAAAGGTTTCAGAGAATTATTTTTCAGTATCGGCAGCTTCAAAATCCAGTTCATGGCCGTGGGATTGGGTGCCACCTTAAAAATTTTTCCCTGACCATCTAAAAATAACAGGGGGTGGACATTCTCAGTATCGACAAATTCTTTACCATACCAATTAGATGCCTCTAATAAACCATCCATTGGGTGATTTGTCTCAAGTCCAGAACCTTGCCAAACACCGAGCATAAAGTCTAAACTCACGGGTTCGAGAGCGTCAAACAATTCTAACGCTCTTTCGGTGGTCGTTTGACCAGCTTTAAGAATCGACTGGCAGCTTTCTAATTCTAATGTTTCCATTGTCTCGCTCTTATTGTGTCCTGACAATGATATTATAGCTGCCCAGCCAGAGGGTCGGGGATTGCCCCTCGGCTAAAATCACCAAACATCCCACATATCTTCACTCAATGGGTCATCGTATCACTCTAGGGTTTCCAGCCATTCACTCATTTCTTCCTTGATGGTTTCTTTAAGTTCTCGCAAATCATCTTTATTTATTAGACCTTTTTCCAGTAAGAAAGTGTAGAACTTTTTCAGACTACCTGCGTTAGCCTTGAGGCTTGATTGACTGGCCCACAGGGCCTTTTTGATAAACCAATAACCCAAAAAGTCACCGACCATATCTACCCCGTCTTTAGCTTCTACTGCATCCTCATAGAGTAAATATTCGTTGATATAAAAATCTATATTTGAAATATGATTATTAATGGTTTTTTCCGACAAACCTGATGATTCTAGCCAACTCTCGAAATCCTTTAGTAATTCATGATTGACTTTTCTTATCTTTTGACAGTCAGCCTCATATTTCTGGGAATCATCCATCTCAAATTTCTCTCCTCTAAATCGCTGCTCAATGGTCAATAGGGTAATTAATCAAGTCTTTTTTTCCAAGCGTCTAAAGCCGCCATTTTCTCCTCAGGGTCAAGGTCGGCCAACCGCCGGAATCGCCTTTCTCTTTTCTGCTAAATAGCTCCAACGATGTTAGACTCAATTTGCTCAATGATGGCGGCCACATCTTCTTCTGTATCTCGAGGTTGGGTTAATTCCACATCCGTTGAGGAGAGGTACATTTGGGTCCAGTCTCGGTTTTCCAGTTCACACTGGTCAATCACCGAACTGGGGATGTTTTTCAGGGTGATGCTATCCCATTCAATGCCGATGAGATTGCTCTGCCGCTCAATTATCACAATTCTTCCTTGCCAACCACCGATGTCAGTCCCCAAATCTGGGTCAAGTACACCCTGTTTGACGATGACCGAGTCGCCGACTTTGAAGGCAAACTCTGACTCGGAAAATTCGGGCGACAAGCTGGAGGCAACCGAGAGATGATACTCGCTTCCTAGCTCTTTTAACTCAAAATCCACAATCATCCGCTTGTTTTCCGAGAAATAACGGTTTTTCCTAGCGATTAGCTCCTCGATTAGCCCTTGAATATCCGCCTTGAGCCTTTTATCTCCTTTAAGAAGGTCTTTATTAAAAACTCGGTCTATCATCTCTTGCCGCTTTGACTCGGGGGACAACGCCAGATTCCAAGCGATTATCCCTATGGTCAGCAGTGTTCGCATAGATCCCTTCGTTTCATTGGATTTGCGGTAAGGCTCGATAAAATCATCCAGAACTTCCGACATTGTGACTTCCCTGGGAGGAGAGACGACAAAGTCCTTGAAAGCCGATGACTTTTCTCTTAATTTCTTCTCAAAGCTTTTCAAGGGTTTTTCGGATCCTTGGGACATTTTCTGCAGCCTGAGCAGTTCACTAAATGCCTTCGATTTTTTAGCCATGATTGAGCCAGAAAATATGTGTTATTAATCCTGTTGGGTTGCTGAACAACATTGGAATAGGGAAATTGTAACTGCTGTCAGGGAGCGATTGCGCTCTCATTATTAAATCTTAAAGTTCTGGTCTGAGTCGTCAGCTGTTGACTGCTATCCGATACTTTTTTGTTAACATAGATTAGCAATGCACTTTCAGAGATTCTCTTAAAACAGAGGATATCTCCTTCCCAAATCCCCCGCAAGGGAAAAATATGTCTCAAAAGCCGATTTATCTAGATTGCCACGCCACGACACCCCTAGATCCGCAAGTTCTGGCGGCGATGTTACCCTATTTTACCGAACACTTTGGTAATGCCAGTAGTATTAATCATGTCTATGGTTGGACAGCCGAGGCTGCGGTTAAACAGGCACGAGAAACAATCGCCGCTGCTATTAATAGTAGTCCCGAAGAAATTATTTTTACCAGTGGAGCAACAGAGGCCAATAACCTAGCTATCAAAGGGGTTGCCGAAGCTTATTTCGCCAAGGGACGGCACATAGTTACGGTGGTGACAGAACATCGCGCCGTTTTAGATCCCTGTCATTATCTGGAAAAATTGGGTTTTGAGGTGACAATTTTACCCGTCAGTGGTGATGGTCTAATTGACTTGGAATTACTAGAAAAATCTTTGCGTCCTGACACGATTTTGCTGTCAATTATGGCGGCTAATAACGAGATTGGGGTGATTCAACCTTTAGCGGCAATTGGTGCGATTTGTCGCCAGTATCAGGTACTTTTGCATACGGATGCGGCCCAAGCAATCGGGAAAATTCCCCTAGATGTGGAGGAAATGAATATAGACCTGATGTCCTTAACTGCCCACAAAGTCCACGGACCGAAGGGAATCGGTGCGCTGTACGTCCGGCGCCGGAACCCCAGAGTTCGTCTCGCCGCTCAAATTCAAGGGGGAGGCCAGGAAAAAGGACTGCGATCGGGTACAATATTTACACCACAAATTGTCGGTTTTGCCAAGGCGGTAGAATTGGGCATCAAAGCGATTGAAGAAGATACCAGCTACTTAAATCAGTTAAAAGCCCGTTTATGGGAGATTATCAGTCAATTAGACAGAATTTATCTCAATGGTCATCCTAGCCAAAGATTAGCCGGAAATTTAAATATTAGTATTGAAGGGGTGGACGGTGCGGCGTTATTGTTAGGATTACAGCCAATAGTGGCTCTTTCCTCCGGTTCTGCCTGTTCTTCTAGCCATACCGCCCCCTCCCACGTTTTAACTGCCTTGGGTCGCCCCGAATCTCTTGCTTATGCTTCCCTGCGCTTCGGGTTGAGTCGTTTTAATACTTTAGAAGAAATTGAACTGGTGGGGGAACAGGTGGTTTTAACGGTTAATTCCCTCCGCAAGGCCAAAAATTTTTGACGTTTCGGCTCCTATCCACAAGTTAGTTTCGGTCTAGGTTTGAAAAATTCCGGAAAAGGTTTCTATGATTGCCTTTGACTGATTGCCGTGCCAGTTAATAACATTGATGCTTGGTTTTCAGTCCAGTGAATCATCCAACTCGGTTGTAATCCCAAAACAATAATAAATAAAGCCAAAGCAATTTCGGGAAATCTTTCGGGCCAGGTACTGCGAGGAATGCGCGATAATTCAGGGGTTAAACGACCAAAGAAAACCCGATTAATCATCAGGAGAAAATACACTGCGGTTAAACCACTAGCAACCAAACATAAGAGCGTTTGTATCGGAAAAATCGGGAAACTGCCACGAAAGACCAAAAATTCGGCGATAAATCCCACCATTCCGGGGATGCCGGCGCTGGCCATGGCCGCTAAAATCATTAACATTCCCGTGATTGGTAAACCTCTTTCTGGATTTAATAAACCGCGTAGATAATCCACATCCCGGCTGCCGGTTTTTTTATACACTACTCCCACCAACAAAAATAACAAAGCGGAAATTAAACCGTGACTAATCATCTGCAAAATCGCCGCGGTGATGCTTAATCTGGTGGTGGCCGCCGCCGCTAGTAAAATATAGGCCATGTGGGAAATGGAAGAATAGGCGACCACTTTTTTCATATCCTTTTGGGCAATAGCGCAACTGGCCCCGTAGAGGGCGCTGATAGCTGCTATCGTTGCTAACCAAGGGGCGATAGTCACCCAAGCATCGAGGAATAAACCGACTCCAAAGCGCAGCAGTCCATAGGTTCCTAATTTGAGTAATATTCCCGCTAAAAGCACAGAAACGGGGGTAGATGCTTCGACGTGGGCATCCGGTAGCCAAGTATGAAAGGGAAAAATCGGGATTTTGATGGCTAATCCAATCAGAAGGGGGATGAGGAGCAGTAATTGAGTTTTAACGTCTAAATTGTTCGATAAAAGGGGGTTATAGGCGAAATTATTAGCACCGGTTAGCCAAACTAAGCCGAGGAAAGAGATTAGCACTAAAAAGCCTGAAATTGCCGTGTATAATAAAAATTTCATGCCCGCATAACCGCGTCTTTGACCCCCCCAAATGGCAATGAGAAGGTAAAGCGGGACGATTTCTAATTCGTAAAATAGGAAAAATAGCAGTAAATCCTGCGCTAGAAAGGCCCCCGCTACTCCGGCATTGAGTAACAAGAGCAGGGAATAGTAAAATTTCGGACGGTTAACCTCTGTGCCACTAGCATAAAGAGCAATTATTGTCAAGATGCTGTTAAGAAAAAGTAATGAAAATGATAAGCCATCGACACCGAGGGCATAATTGAAACCGAGGAAATTAATCCAAGGCAGGTTAACCGTGAACTGCATTTGCGGGTTACTAGGGTCAAATTGCCAGCCAAGGAGAATATTCAGCAGTAAGAGAACGACAGAAAGAGTTAGAGCTAATCCTCGCACTTTTTTCGCCTCTAGAGGCGTGTAGGCAATCAGTATCGCCCCTATAATCGGTAGCCAAATAAAAGCGTTCAGCATTCTTTACTGGAAATGGGGATGATAAACCTTCCTATTATTGCCTGAGCGGTCAATCTTTGGCAAGATAAGCTGTTAAACATTTAACTGAGTGTCAGCAGAAATCCCCGACGATTAAGTACGTCGAATAATTGTAAACTTTTGTCAAAAAATGCAGTCATATCAAAGAATCGTCGCTAAACTTCCAGAAAGTTTCTGTTATTTCAGCCTATTGTCAGAAATCTACTTCAAGCTTCTGGGTGTGATATACGAAAAATTCTGCGATTGCACCAAAACAGGCTGATATGCCGAAAGTTTCCACAGATAATTACTCAGACCTCAAAAAATTGCCGTTTATTAAGAGAGGAGTAAGTTAAATGCCGAGTAATTTTTTCAGTTTATTATTCGACTTCCAAATTTATTGGAATTAGAATTATTGGTTTAATTTACGGAGTAGGGGGAATTTTTATCTTCCTATTTTCTTTAGGATTTTTGATAGGTGGATTTCAAGCAGGTCCTGGTCAAGGTTTACTGGCTTTTCTCTTGTCTCCACTTTTATTCCTATCACTCCTGATTAGCTTTCGCATTGGTTTAGAGGGATTTGTGGCCTCACTAAAAACTGCTGAAAATACTTCAGAGCTTGTTGAACACTTCAAACGGCTTCCTTAAGTCTGGAGTTTTTCATCGCAAGCTTCTGAAAACAAGTTAAGGTCATGCCAAATCATTAACCCTTAAATGAACTACTCCACTATGCTACGAGATTGAGTAGAGTGGTTCGTTTTTATTTATTTACACCATGCTGCACTTGCGCTTCCATCCAACCCTGTATAAGTATCACATCTCACACCATTAAAATTAGCACCTGTCACATCCGCCCCTGTAAAATTAGACCGGCCTATGTTAGCATTTATCAGGCTTGCTCTTTTTAAATTAGCATCCATTAATTTTGCATAGCCCATATAAGCACTATTAAGTCTAGCATTTGATAAATTTGCTCCTATTAATTTGGTACTATTCAAGTTAGCTCCCGTCAAAATTGCGCCACTTAAATTGGCTTTGGTTAAATCAGAATCACCAAGACTAGCACCACTTAAATCAGCGCCTTGTAGGTTAGCGTGTCTTAGATTTAATCCACTCAAATCTGCACCGCTTAAATCACATCCGGGGCATTGTTTTGTTTGCTTAAATTTTTTCACATGATCGATATTTTCAGCACCGATAGAACTTGCTAAACTCACAGAAGATAGAACGATTATTGAAAAGATGACAGTAAGTTTCATAGCTATTTTACCTCAATTTTTTTCAAACAAATAAGTAGCTGGTTATAATTAAATTTAAAATGGATTTTAGGTTCGATCCCCCCTGCTCCCCTTGATAAGGGGGGTGCCGATCCCCCCTTAGTCCCCCCTTAATAAGGGGGAATCTGATAATTTTTAACGCCTACCTACTTAAGAAGCAATTATAACATAGTATTTCCCTGATGCGGACAAAAAGGATGCTATCCCTCAGTGCATTTTCTGAGGGCAGTTTATCCTCCACTAACCCTATTAAGTCCAACGAAACTACCTTTGAGATTTTCATTACTAGGGAAATCTCAAAGCTGTTGAATCATATCAAATAAAAGCCTTTTTTAGTAGAGCTTTTACCTATATTGAGCGAACCCTATCTTGTAACATCGGGAGGAGGAGATGGACATTCATAGACTGTTACTTCGTACATCTCCTTCGACTCACAGATGAGGCGATTACCCGGACAAACATACTTGGTTCTTGGTTCTTTATTCCTTTCTTCAACAATGGTTGTTGTTTCCACGTATGCCGTGAAGGTTCCCTCGTCAACTATTGTGTTTTTTTCCTTAATTTTATAATCGAAATCGTTTTCTCCCTGTCTGACGATTAGATATAGTCTATCGTGTCCCGGACCGATGGTTATCTCGGTAATTTCGGAGCCTCTGCCCCGGCTATAATCTCGGTCAGTGAAGGGAAAAGGATCGCTCGCCACTCCCCGGCTAACATTTCTAACAATAACCCTTCTGTCCCGACTCGGAGGGAAGGCCGTGGAGGTAAAGCTTGCTCTTACTATACCTTTAGAAAAACCTGGGCATTCACCAGTGTATCGGTACATGGGAATCACCAATCTGTTGAGAGAGGGACTTCCTATTATTTCCAAACCAACTTCCGGCGATTCCGTTTGCTTATTCTGTTGTTGTTGGTTGCTGGTGATAATTGGCGGGTAAATATTTATCGCTTGGGTATTTGACGGCAGACAAGTTAGGCAGAAACTTAGGCTGAGAAATTTCAGAGGTGAAATGAAACCGTTATTCATCATAATTAGGGTTCAGATTCGCTTGAGATTATATTCTCTATAATACCTGAGTCTGTGAAACTTAAAGCATCGCATTTTTCCAATCGGTTAAGGAATGTTCCGAAGTCGGAAGCGGCAAGAAGTTTATAGGATGGCAAGTGACCTTTTTTGGCTTCAAGACTGTAGTTGGGGGGATTGGTCAATGGTCCTTCATAGCCACGCCGCCACCCTACCCTCTCTTCAAATTGCTTATAGTCATTTTTTACGCCTCTCCAGATTTCCCCCTGAACGCTAAAGCCAAAACGTCCACTGGAATATTGCACCCAAAGTCGATTAATAATCTTCAGGTTAGAACAAGACAGATTGTTGATGATGTTTCCGTTAAAGTAGGTTTGATCTGTACCTCGAAGCATTAGTTTTTTCGTTTCGGCTTCGGCCCGCTGCCAATTTCCCTGTTCGAGAAGACTGCGAAGTGTCTTAAAGAGATTATTATCGGGCAGCGGAGTGGCTCGACAGTCGGCCACTACTTGGATATTTTGCCAGCTTGCATAAAGATTAATAGGAACGGATAAAAATTCTTTAATTTGTGTGTTAGGGTCTATGTCAACTCTTCCATTAATTCCCACCAAACAGCCGTTTTCGTGTAATAGTGGACCGCCACTCATTCCCTGTACAAGTTCGAGTTTATGGACAATTTGATATCCCCCGGCGGCTTTTCTGTCAATACCAAGTATATTCCCTGGACCCAAAAATCGCGCACGTCGGTCTCGGCTAGTTTTGCTAATTTCTGCCCAGCCAAATACATAAACTTTACTTGAGCCAGATAGCTGTTCTGCATTACCTATTCTGACAATTTCGTATTCTATTGTACTAAAAAACTTGAAAATTGCTAAATCAGCATTCGGATGAATTCTTACCGAGGAAATTTCACTTATATATTGTTGTCTGTCAGAAGTTTCAACGCGATAGCCAGTAGAGTTGGGCATCGGTTCGGGAGTTAGCTTATTTTCTTGATCGCAGAATGTTGAATTGAGAAACACATGGCAGTTAGTCAGGACAGTATATAAGTATCCTTCCTGTCCTTTAAATATATATTTTTGTTTCTGGACAATTGCTCCAGTACCTGGATTATGACCGTCTATTCTAATTATTTTGACTGTAGTTTGTTTGGCGATTTCTTCAACTTCGCTTTGGGAGAGAGCTAATAAGCCTTGCTGAGTTAATGAAACCGCTATTAATCCAACAATAAGCCAGTTTATTGTAGCTAATATTTTCATCTATTTATCAGATATTACTTTAATAATTTGTTCGCTGGGGATTGCCCAACTTGAGTTATTGATTAGAGTCTGCAAATCCGGCGATGGTTGAGAACCATCTTCATAATTATCGGAGTTTTCCCACAAAACGGGATGTCTGCCGCTGATGCCGACTAATTCTCCCTTTTGATTGAGTAATGGACCTCCGCTCATTCCCTTTTCAAAGTCGCCATTATATCCGATTTGATATCCTCCTTCTAGCGGTTTTTCTAAGAATGCAACTATTTTACCCGGTGTAAAATCAAACTCGTCGTTTAGGCTCTGAGTGCTTTCTTTTGTTTCTTTTTGTTGTATTGACTCATTGGCTGGATAGGCAAATTGTGGTTGCAAATAAAAAGGGAAACCCGCCGCTAACACATATTCCCCTCTCTTTAGGTTAGCGGAGGAACCTAGACGAGAAGCTACATAAAAGCAGGGGGATTTAAATTGTAGTAAGGCTAGGTCATTCCGAGCAAAATTTGCAGTTTTTACCACTTCTGAAATATGAATCTTTCCGTCAAAGGTTTGAATGCTGTAGGAAAAGTGATTATCTTTGAGAACATGGGCGTTAGTAATCACTTTATAATTGTTGTTTTGGGAGTAAATTATTACTCCAGAACCGATAAATTCTGATTCATATAATATTTTTACGGTGATAACTTTAATCTTATTATATAAAGAATCGATCAAAATTGGTCGAGAAGATGGGCATCCCGACCGAATAATGTGAGGAGCAAAGTAGCTATTATCTGCATCAGTCACTAGCCTTAAGGCTGGACTACTGATGAGGAACATTATTAGTAAAAGTTGACATTGGGATTGGTTCACTGCCAAACTTACTCCTAGCGAGGCTCATTTTCTGAAGCTTCGATTGTTAGTTCAAGAATGTCGATAAAAGTATATATATCAATATTAAGTTCTCCTTCTGTATCATAGGAAAAAATTTGTTTAGTGACCTTAAGTGTTGAAGTATTAGCATAACGATTCATCTCAAATAGTTTCTTGGCAACTTCTTGAGCATTTACTCCTGTTTTTAGAGTGAATAATACTTGGTTTTTAGCGCAACTTCCGCCCTTAAATGTAGAAACACAGACGACGGGATAGCCGTTGACAGTTGAAGTTTTAACATTGGTCAGCAGAGACTCGTATTGATTAAAGCGATCGGAAACCGTGATGCAGCGTTTCCTGTTGTCCCATCCTGACTCGGCAAAGTCGTTAGATGTCCATTCAATTATCGCCATGTGTCTTTTCTTGCGTTTGACAAAGGTATTCCACTTTCCATGAAGTTGGGCGCAGAAGAACAGTCCCTTTCCTGCGGACTTGCTAGGTTCTGGTAAACTAAAAGTGACCGCACCAGTTAAAAATAACATCGCCAGAATTTGGCATGGCTGTCGGTGTTTCATTCTCAATGACCTCTTTTTTCGTTTTAGTCGCTAGTCTAACATGGGATTCATCCCAAATCAACTTTTAATAATACGATTAACTCCCGATCGAGCTTTAAAAACCTGCGCCCCGCTTCCCACTTAAGTAGCTGGTTATAATTAAATTAAAAATGGATTTTAGGTTCGATCCCCCCTGCCCCCCTTGATAAGGGGGGTGCAGATCCCCCCTGCCCCCCTTGATAAGGGGGGTGCAGATCCCCCCTGCCCCCCTTGATAAGGGGGGTGCAGATCCCCCCTTAGTCCCCCCTTAATAAGGGGGGTGCAGATCCCCCCTTAGTCCCCCCTTAATAAGGGGGGCATCTGATAATTTTTAACGCCTACCTACTTATTTATAGCTATCAGTCATCAGCCTTGAAGACGTTATTAAACAAGATGTAGTATAAAAGCTGGTCAGGATAATCTTGACACCGATAATTCAGAAACTCGGCCGCCAAACTTTGATTTTCTTGTCAAAATTGCTGGCAACGGTACGCCCATCTCCACTGAGGGCGATCATTCTAGGTGAATCGAAAGATTTGGGAGAGGAAGGGGAGTAGCTAAAAATCTCCTTTTTGGTGTTTAGGTTCCATAATCTAATGGTTTCATCGGAACTGCGGCCAGCAATTATCTTGCCATCTTCGCTGATAACTATCAAACAGATATCGGCGGATGACCCTGCTTGGAGAGGAGAATCTTTCCAATCGCTATCTTTCCAGATTCTGATATTGTCTTGGCAACTGCTACTAGCGGCGGTGGTTCCATCGGCACTGACGGCAACCGAGGGGGCTGTCCATGGATTGATAGAGGGAAAAATGCGTGGTTCGTATGGGTTACTGCCTTGTTTTTGCCAAAAACTGATGTCACCGCCCGAATGTCCGCTGACGATAATTGATGCGTCTTGATTAATGGCAAGGGATACCACCTCTTTTTCCACCGGTAGCGTCTCGATTAAATTTCCCGTTGACAGATTCCAGAGTTTAACTGTTGCATCTTCTCCACCAGTAACCAGTGTATTGCCATCGGAACTTAAGGCTAGGGCGATCAAACCTCGTTGGTTTGGCAGGGTAATACGTTCTTTCCCCGTTTTTAAATCCCAAACCTTGATTGTGCCATCTTCACTGCTGCTGGCTAATATCTGTTGATCATTACTTATGGCGATCTCTAAAATAGCTTTTCCGTGTCCTGCTATGGTTTTTTTCTGTTTTCCAGTTGCCACGTCCCACAGGTAGATGTTCCCTTTCTCATCCCCACCTAGCAAAGTTTGACCATCTTCGTCTAGTACAAAAGAATTAATCTGGCTCGACGGCTCAATCAAGGGAAGTTCTTCAACCGTTGGTTTATTTGGGAACAAGAAATTCAACCACGGTTTTATTATTGGATGGGCAACCCCAAGAGAAAACCCACCAGTTATAACAATCAAAATTACCGAGAACCAACGTTTAAACCTCGGTGGTGGGAGAATTTTGGTATCAGGAGGAACAACAACAGGCGTTTTTTCCCGTCCAGCGGAACCAGGCAAGCCGGTTAACATTTCTTGAGCAGAGGTGAAGCGATCACGGGGGTGGAAACGGACAGCGCGATCGATAACGGCGGCTAAATTCGAGGGTCGGTGGGGCGCATCTTTTCGCCAGAGGATTTCACCGGTTTTGGGGTGGCTAGTGAGATCTTGAGGAATTTTGCCCGTCAGCAGGAAAATTGCGGTTAGACCCAAGCTGTAGAGGTCGCTGGAGAAAACTGGATGGCCAGCTATTTGTTCTGGTGCCATGTAGCCAGGGGTTCCCAATGAGACTGTTTTACTGCCGACATTGATGTTGTTCACCTCTTTGACAATACCAAAATCAATGAGAACAGGTTTACCGTCGCTGGCCCGCAGGATGATATTGTCGGGTTTGATGTCCCGGTGGATGATTCCTCGGCCGTGGATGTAGTCGAGGACGGGTAGGAGTTCTCGCAAGATTTTTTCTACTTGCTCTTCCGAGAGGTTGCCTTTTTGTTGGTGTTTTTGACTGAGGGTGATCCCTTCAATCCATTCTTGGACGAAGAAGAAATTTTCCCCTTCTGAAAAGTACTCGTAAAGTTCGGGAATTTGTCGGTTATTTCGCCCTAATTCTTCTAAAATAGCGGCTTCTCGCTGGAAACGTTCTTCAAACCAACCGGGAGTTGGTGCTGTGTTAGTTGTATCATCTGGCTTTAGTTGCTTGATTACACATTTACGGCGGGAGGGCATACGAGTATCGATCGCGAGGAAAGTTTCGCCAAAACCGCCTCTACCTAGTGTTTTCAAGATTTCATAGCGATTGTTTAGCATTTAATAGCGACTGTTTAATAGGAATGCTGTTATTTTAAAATAGATAAATCCGTGGGGGTGATTTTCTTTTCAACCCGGGCTGCCGAACATCACTAATAAAAAGCCGGCGATTAATTCACGAGTCGGGGAATTGACAGATCGCAATCCTTTATCCACATTTTTGTCCGAGAGGGTTCATAGAAAACCTGCCAAATTTTATATCCCTGTGGATCGGTTGCTGTAATGCCCGTTAGCAAGACCACCTGATCAACGATTAGATAACTTCCTCTAGTTCCTTTCTGAGCATCATACACTCTACCGTCCGCTCGAATCCTATGATTTTGACAATTTCCCCTGCGACGGGGTTTGATAATAGCAACAACATTACGAAAATTGTTTTCTTGATGTCGAGACCAATTTTGAGCTTCTACGGGACAAATAGCGGAGAAGAAAATCTGTACAGCAAGTAAAGAGAAAATTAATTTCATAGAAAGCAGAGTTTAAAGGAGTATTCTGTTTTCGTACATTAGCCGTTTTTAGAGGGGCTGAAACCTTTAATCTAGTGCTTTTTCCCTCATGGCATATTCTCTTGTAATAAGTAGTCGTGCAAAATAAATTTCCTAGTGAAGAAAGGCAAAAGGCAAGAGGCAAGAGGTGGTTAGATATGTGTAATTAATTTTGCTTAGGTACTTAGTGATGATGGCCGATCTAAATAGGGTTTGCTGAAAAAGCTTTTCCTAGGGGCAGGGTGTGGGGTGTGGGGTGTGGGGTGTGGGGTTTTACCGATTTTCAGGTGGTCAACTACCTAATTTTCAGGGAAAAAGTACCTGAATTTTCCCCCGATCCCCGCAATGGCTGGCACTTTTTGAGGGGAAAAAAGTCCAAAAGTCTTATCCAACAAGGTTTTTAGATTTATTCAGCAAACCCTAAATAGGGTTTGCTGAAAAACTTTTTGCCGCAAACCCTATATATATAACGAGTCGTGCAAAATTGATTTTATAGCTGAAAAGGCTTTTTCTGGAAAACTAATAACCATGTTCAGCCAGAAATTCTAGGCTAATCTCACTAGGAGCGTGATAAGAGCGCATTCCTAGCAATTTTTCCACATATTTGCCTAAAATATCCCCTTCTAGATTCACCCAATCGCCTAATTTTAAATGGGAAAGATTGGTTTCGGCGTAGGTGTGGGGGATGACAGCCACTTTAAACCAGCTACCGTAGGCATCACAATCGGCCACGGTTAAACTAATGCCATTAACAGCTATACTGCCCTTACCGACGATATAACGAGCTATGTAGTTATTCCACTGCTCTTCTAGGGAACTAGGGGCAGCAAAGGTCATTTCCCAAGAATTAGCCACGATTATCGATTCGACTAAACAGCCAATACCGTCCACATGACCCGTGACAAAATGACCGCCGATTTTACTACCCACCCGCAGAGAGGTTTCTAGGTTAACGTTGGTTTCTGTGTGAATTCTTCGTCCTAAAGTAGTGCGCTGTAGGGTTTCCGGGGAAGCAGTGGCCAGAAAACCCTCTGGGAGAATTTCCTCAACTGTCAAACAAACCCCATCCACAGCCACACTATCACCAATAATTAAATCTTGGAGAATTGTATCAGAGGATACAGACAAATAGAGTCTATCAGTGTCCACGACCCGAATTGTTGCCAAGGCTTGAATTAATCCTGTAAACATCGGCTTTTTTCTCGACTATAAATCCTTGTGAGTGAAAGATTGGGAATTTTCCCCAGAATAATCGGCGACAATATGACCATCTCCCACTAATTGATATTTGTAGGTCACTAATCCCTCTAATCCCACCGGACCGCGGGGAGGCATTTTTTGGGTACTGATACCCACTTCGGCCCCAAAACCGTAACGGAAACCATCGGCAAATCGGGTGGAACAATTATGAAAAACTCCGGCAGCATCGACTCGATCGCTAAAGGTTTTGGCCGTGTTAAAATTTTCGCTGACAATGGCTTCCGTGTGTCGAGAACCGTAATAATTAATATGTTCGATTGCCGATTCTAGACTATCGACAATTTTAATTGACAGGATTAAATCACTATATTCTGTTTGCCAGTCCTGTTCTGTGGCCGATGGTACGTTAATCATCTGACGAGTTGCTTCATCTCCCAATAATTTAACCTTTTTTTCCTCTAATGCCTGGGCCACTGCGGGTAAAAATTGTCTAGCGATGTCTTGATGAACCAATAAAGTTTCAATGGTATTACAAGCGGCAGGATATTGGGTTTTGCCATCGACGGTAATCCTAATTGCTTTGCTTAAATCGGCTTCTTTGTCGATGTAGAGATGACAGATACCATCGGCATGACCGAGGACGGGAATGCGGGTATTATTTTGGATATAACGCACAAATTCGTTAGAACCTCTAGGAATTATTAAATCGATGTATTGCTCAAGTTTTAATAGTTCCTGAATTTCTTCTCGTGTTGTTAATAATCGTACCGCCGCCGGATTAACTTTAGTTTGACTCAATGCCTGATGAATAATTGTTACTAAAGCTTGACAAGAACGGATCGCCTCTTTCCCCCCTTTTAAAATAACGCCATTACCGGATTTTATCGCTAAACTGGTAATTTGAATTAAAGCATCGGGACGAGCTTCAAAAATCACCCCTAAAACCCCTAAAGGACAGGTTATTCTCCGAAGAATTAAACCTTGATCTAATTCCCGATTAATTTGCATCGTAGCTAAAGGATCTGCTAATTTAGCCACATCTCGCACCCCGGCAATAGCGGCTTTTAATTTGCCCGGACTTAACTCTAATCGCGCACATAAAGCCGGAGATAATTGCATCGCTTTGGCAGTTTGAACATCGGCGATATTAGCTTCTAGTATCTTATCGGCATTGGCAGTCAAAGCCTCAGCAATAGCCTCTAAAGCTTCATTCCTTTCTTCGTTAGTCAGGATAGCCAGTTGACGACTCGCTTGACGGGTTTCTCTGGCGATTTCGGGGAGGGATAGAGAAGTTGTAACCATAGAAAATTAAAAGTAATAACCGCTATCTTGTTTATTTTATCTTATTTTTGAGAAAGCTTCAGGGTCATTAGACCTCATTGTAAAAATCAAAAATTGTTGTTAGGGTTAGGAGTCAGTAGTCAGGAGAATTAAGAATGAATAATAGTCAATTAAATGGTCTATTTACAGATTTGGCTCTCTTGAGTTTGGTGGGTAAAATGTACTCTAAGATACAGTCCTGCCAGCGAGCGACTAGAACGAACCACAAAGACACAAAGGACACAAAGATCGATCCTATATAAGTTAAACTTATCACACAAAGAATAAGAAAACCCTGATTTTAGGCAATTTAATCTTTATTTTCGACGTTTATTGAAGGTTATCAACTCTTGTCATGATCATCATAAATCTAGTTAAATAGAAAAAATAGCCGAAATTAGTGATTTTTCTATCCTAGACCTGTAGAGACATTATAGTTAACATCCCTACAGGATCTAGACTATCTAGACCGGATTGGCAATCAGACAGTTAGATACTTCTTGACGCGCCCAATTATCGGCGGACAAAATATCATCTAGGCTAGGGGTAGAAGTGTTATGAATTGTAAAGCGATCGCAAACTTTTTCGATCACCCGGGGAATATCTAAGAAGCTAATCTTTTCTTCTAAAAATAATGCTACCGCTTGTTCATTGGCCGCGTTTAATACTGCTGGCATTGCCCCACCTGCCCGGCCAGCTGCGTAGGCTAATCCCATACAGGGATATTTTTGATGATCGGGTTCTTTGAAGGTTAAACTACCAGCTTTAACTAAATTTAAAGGTTCCCAATCGGTATAAATTCTTTCGGGCCAAGACAAGGCATATAACAGGGGTAAACGCATATCGGGCCAGCCTAATTGGGCTAAAACCGAGGTATCCTGTAACTCAATTAAAGAGTGAATAATACTTTGGGGATGAATAACAATATCGATCGCATTATAATCAACACCAAATAAATAATGAGCTTCGATAACTTCTAGACCTTTATTCATTAAAGTAGCCGAATCGATGGTGATTTTTCTGCCCATCGACCAGTTAGGATGTTTGAGGGCATCAGCTACGGTTACTTGTGGCAATTTTTCCACGGGTAGATCCCGAAAAGCACCCCCAGAAGCGGTGAGAATAATCTTTTTTAATCCCCCAGTGGGAACTCCCTGTAAACATTGAAAAATAGCTGAATGTTCCGAATCGGCAGGTAATAATTTAACTCGGTGTTTTTCCACTAAAGGCAACACCACCGGACCGCCAGCAATCAGGGTTTCTTTATTAGCGAGGGCGATATCTTTACCGGCAGTAATAGCGGCAATTGTCGGCAGCAATCCCGCACAACCGACAATTCCCGTGACGACGCTTTCGGAATCGCCATAACGGGCCACTTCGATTACTCCTTCCTTTCCTGCTAGGATAATCGGGGTATAGTCAAGGTCGGAAATTAGGCTTTTTAGGTCTTCTAGTTGACTTTCGTTATTAATCGCCACGATTTGCGGGCGAAATTGCCGAATTTGCTCCGATAGTAGTTGAATATTATTACCCGTGGCTAATCCCACCACTTGAAACTTATCGGGATGATCGGTGACAATATCGAGAGTTTGAGTACCGATCGAGCCTGTAGAGCCTAAAATCGAGATTTTTTTCATAGAAACTTACTATAATTTGGGGATTAGCTTTTAATATACGTTCTCTGGGGTCTTTCCGGCACATCAGCGTAAATATTAAGTATTTGTTAAAAAAGTTGCTAGTTTGACCTTTTTATGCTATGGCTTAGAAAAAGTTAGCGATAGAGATGGTGACAGAGAAGAAATCGAATAGAACGGCCAATGGATTAGGCTGTCTAGCGGGGGGTCTGGTTTTTTGCCTCTTATTTCCCCTGTGTGTTTTCTTTTTTGTTTGGTTATCCTTCGCTCTTGGGATGAGTTGCGCTCTCCCCAGTCAATGTTCGGCAGCAGCAGCATTCATGAAAGGGATTCTGTCCTTAATTCTTTTTTTTGGGGGAGGATTGGCATTACCTATATTCCTCAGTTGTGCCGTGGGAAAAGCTGTCAGATTTGGGTTAAGTCGGAGAAAAAATAACCGAACTTAAACTTAAGTTCGGCTAGATTTATAATCTATTTAACAACTGGATAAAACTAACTTTCTGTCGCCGTTGCCGTGGTGGGGGGTAACTTAATATTAGTAGCTAATCCCAGAATTTGCAGCAGACGAATGGTCATCCAAGTCAGGTCAACTTCCCACCATTGTAGGCCATGACGGGCAGAATACTGATAGGCATGGTGATTATTGTGCCAACCTTCACCGAAAGTTAAGAGAGCAACCCACCAACAATTTTTAGAATTATCGTGGGACTCATGGCTAACATAACCAAATTTGTGGGTGGCGCTGTTGACAAACCAAGTGGAGTGGAAAACTAAGACCAAGCGAACAAAAATTCCCCAAATTACAAACGGCCAACCACCCATAGCATAGAGAATTAAGCCTAAAACAATTTGGATAGGAACAAAATAATTTTGACAGAATTTATAGAAAGGATCGTCGGCGATATCTTGGGTAAAACGGGCAATTTCTTCGTCGGCAGGAATTTCGTGCAGCATCCAACCCATGTGACTCCACCAGAAACCTTTATTAGAATCGTGGGGATCGGGAGCAGTATCAGAATATTTATGATGAATACGATGTAAACCTATCCATGCGATCGCACCCCCCTGACAAGCGAGGGTCCCGCACAAAACCAGAAAGTATTCTAACCATTTGGGAGTCTTAAAACTCCGATGGGAAACCAAACGATGGAAACCGAGGGTAATTCCTAAACCCCCGGTAATCCAATAAAGAATCAATGTCACTCCCACAGCACCCCAGCTAAAATTGCCAGGCAAGAAGGCTAAAAGAGCCACTAAGTGGATAAAAGCCATGTAGATGAGAGTCACCCAGTCAATGGGAAGTTTTTCGGAAGTCGCAACAGTCATTGAATAACCCAAAGGGAAACAACAGGAGACAGAGCATCATTGTCTTATCTGTCTCGATTTGACACAGGGGGAACTTTGACGCTTAATAAATAGTAACAAATATCACAGTCTATTGTTTGATGGATATCCCCCCTCTACTCGACGGGGCAGCAAAGGCCTTACTCCCCATCTTTTCGGAAATTGACGCACAGGTCAAGGAAAATCTCGCTAAAATCTTATTGGGAAAGTATGGCGAAGCGATTGATTTCCCTAAGTGAGGGTTTTTATCGGCAATGCTATCGGACGGGAAAGCCGCAGTCAATACAGCCTAATCTCTTCTAGAAACAGTAAATAAGGTGATTTATAGATAAAAAAGACAAATAAGTCCAAAATATCTGTTTTATCCGCTCAGAACTCTATATTTAGCCAGATTAAATAGAACTCAATGACTCTTAACTTACCTAAACAAATAGTTCAGGCTAATCATCCTCATCCCGTGGCGATCGGCGAAATTGTCTCGATAGCGATCGAAGCCCTCTGGAGTAATAAACTGCGGACTTTGTTAACCATGTTAGGGGTGATTATTGGCATTGCCTCCGTGATTGCTCTCACCTCCGTAGGCCAAGGAGTACAAAAAGCCACCGAACAAAAAATTCAATCTCTAGGTACTAATGTTTTACAAATTTTACCCGGAGAAGCCAGAACCGGGGGGATTAGTCTCGGCCGCGGTTCCAGTAGTACCTTAATCTGGGAAGATGCCAAAGTTATTCAAAATCAAGTTCCTGGTGTGCAGGTGGTCTCCGCCTATCTGCAGCGTCCAGCACCAGTGGTGGCGGGCGAGGTCAATCATGCCACTAATGTGGTGGGCATCGATCTCAACTACATGAAAGCCAGAAATACAGAACTCAGCCAAGGTCGATTTTTTACCGAGGAAGAAATGGCACAGGCGACACCAGTGGCGATTTTAGGCTCGACTCTGTTAACAGAACTCTTTGGCGATGATACTAATCCTATCGGCAAAAAGCTTTGGATTGAAAGAAAAAATAGTTACGAAATTATTGGGGTATTTGAGCCAAAAGGTGCAGAAGGTTCGATTAATCGCGACGATCAGGTCTTTATTCCTCTGAGCAATATGTCTTCTCGTCTGGTGGGCAATAATTCTTTAAGTGGTAAGGCCGTTAACGGCATTTATGTCAAAGTTGACCAGCAAGATCAGATGAAAAATGCCGAGTATCAAATTACTAATCTTTTGCGTCAGCGCCACAATCTCGCCGCTGCTCAAGCCGATGATTTTAGCATTAGAAACCAAACAGATGTGGTCAAAACCTTGACCACGGTAGTGGGTTTGTTTACAGTGATGCTGGTGGCGATCGCTGGCATTTCCTTAGTAGTCGGCGGTATTGGCATCGCTAATATCATGTTAGTTTCCGTGGTGGAACGCACCAGGGAAATCGGGATTCGCAAAGCTGTGGGGGCTACCCGTTCGGCAATCCTCCAGCAGTTTTTAGCGGAATCGGTGATGATTTCCCTGACTGGCGGCGGCATCGGTGTATTATCGGGAATTTTAGTCGCCCTCTGTAGCGCCCAGATTTTCCGATTTCCCTTTGTCTTATCAGGTTGGTCGATAGTCAGTGGATTTGGCTTATCTTTTATCGTTGGTTTGTTAGCAGGAGTAATTCCCGCCCGTTCTGCCGCTCATTTAGACCCGATTACCGCTTTACGACGGGATTGAGGCCAGTACATCCTAAAAAACGATTAAGCCATCTTGAAGACGGATCACCCGCCTAGTTTGGGCAGCTACATCAGGATCGTGGGTGACAATCACAATCGTGATCCCCTGTTGATTGAGTTCGGTTAGTAAATCCATCAGTTCTTGGGAAGTTTGTGTATCTAAGGCCCCCGTCGGCTCATCGGCCAACACCAGAGCCGGTTGATTAACTAGGGCCCGGGCGATGGCGACTCGCTGTTGTTGTCCCCCGGAAAGTTGGCTAGGCCGATTGTGGAGATAATTAGCCAATCCAACTCTAGCTAAAGCTTGCATCGCTCTTTGACGACGCTTTGGCTTGGGAACATTGGCATAGACCATCGGCAACATGACATTTTCTAGGGCAGTGGAGCGGGACAATAAATTAAATTGTTGGAAGACAAAGCCAATCCTCTGATTGCGAATATAAGCCAGTTGGTTATCGTCCAAGTTCTTTAAGTTTCTGCCTTCTAAAATATATTGTCCCCCCGTCGGGCGATCGAGGCAGCCGATAATATTCATCAAGGTTGATTTCCCGGAACCCGAAGCTCCCATAATGGATATGTATTCCCCTGACCGAATTTCCAGATCTATGCCCCGAAGAACAGGAATTTTCACTTCCCCTAGAGAGTAAATTTTTGTAATCGTCTGCAAGAAAATCATTGTTTTTACCACGGGTGTTTTGGGATAATTTTGCCCTAAAAATTAGGTTAAGCAGTGGAATGTCAAAAATGGCACTATGTTAACAAATATGAAGTAAATTTTTTAGTGCTGGTTGACTATCAACGGCTATTTTTATCGGTAAGTTCCAACTATGTCCACATTTAAAGATGAATGTATCCGATTTTGTCCACTTTCTGGGAGTTATCTCAACTAGACACTTGATTAAAACTCTTTTTTTGCTCAAGAGAGGAAATTATTAAGAAATAAAAAATATCTGGAATCACTGGCAAATAGTGAGAATAAAATAAAAAAACTAAATAGTAAGTATAGGGAGAAATCAATCAATGTTAACACCAAGACATCCTCACCCCCCCCGCTGCCCCGCAAAGCCCTCCTCCTGGTGTGCCTCAAAGTCCTCCTCCCGGAGCGCATCAAGGGTTTCCACCTGGTGGACACCAGAACAATCCTCCGGGGACACCGCAGCCCTTTGCACCGACTGGGGCAGGACCTGCCAATCTACCGCGTCTAACAGAACAAGATCAAGAACTCTTAAAACAATTACTCGGTAATGATGAACAGGCTCAAGCTTTAGGGGGAATGTTACAAAACTCACCGCCAGAAATTGCCGCTTTGGGTTATTTAATCTTACGAGTATTTGAACGTAGTCAGTCCTAATTGGTCTGGTTCTTCGGTTGCTTGTCTGCTTACCAAAGAGCAGAAATGTCATAGTTGCCGAAGAACTTTTATACCGTTTTTTTGAGATACAACAATTTTGGCAATTTCTAATTTTTCCCTGATAACATAGTTATTTCCCTCTATAAGCCCTGGGAATTTACCTTTAGCACTTCTCAAAAAAACATTTTTAGATTCCATCCTACTCGGTCAATCCCTATCTACACAACCCCAGAGACTTAAGAGAGCGTTATCTTGATTTTCCCCGCCAGCTTAGGTCGGGATTCTGCCAGAGAAAATATAGTCAAACGAGGATGAAAATTTACTATGAACTCAGAACAAAAAATCAATACTCCCCAAAACGTCCCAGCACCAACACCATTTCCTAATCAGTCAGGAGTGATGCCCTCATTGCCGCCCACAGATGCCGGCCGGGGGGCGCCTCATAATCAAGGTGGAGTGAGTCCCTTCATGCCGCCCCCCTTGCCAGGAGATAACGAACCACCGCCCCATCCCCCCGACGGTACACCCTTGCCGAATGTCTGGATTTATGAAGGAGAAGCCTATGATCTCACGGAATTTATTGCCAAGCATCCGGGGGGACAATTTTTTATTGGACGTACCAAGAACAGAGATATAACCACGATTGTCAATATCTTTCATCCCAATCCTGAAAGAGTCAAAAAAGTCCTGCAAAAATATTCCCTTGGACAACAGGGAAGACCAGAGCATATTCATCCTAAATACAACGCTCCTGCCTTCTTATTTAAAGAGCATTTTAATGGTTGGCGGGATACTCCTCGCTATGATTTCCGCAACCCAGAACAATTGCTTAATAAGATTAAAGCCAGAGTTTACTCTCCAGAATTTAAACAGAAAGTGGAGCGCATGGATTTTCTGTTTAATGTTATCAGTATCTGTCTTTTTCTTATCTATTTTGTGGTGCAGGGGCTGTACTTAGAGGCCAGACAGTATATGCCGATTTACCTATTTGTGCCTCTCATCGCTATGCTAAGAATTGCCCTAGCAGGGGTAGGTCACTACCTAATTCATCGGCCACAAGTGGGATTAAACAAGGTATTTGCCAATATTTTTGATATTAACTACGTTCCCCTCGCTTTAGTAGTAATAGACGGTCATACTTTACTGCATCATCCTTTTACCCAAACCGATGTTGATATCAAAAAGAATGTTTTCACCTTCATGTTAGAATTGCCTCGTTTTTATCGAGTTCCAGTACATACATTCCATAAAATAGGTCATGTGGTTACGGGAATGTTTGTTCGCATTATGGAATTATGTATCCTCGCTTTTAAAGCAGGTGTTAAGAATATGTATGGCAGTTGGCAGCTGGGATTACCCCATTTTTTAGGTAGTTTTGGTATTCACTTATTACTATTAATCGAACTGGTTATCTTTTGTCTGTACGGTCAATTTTGGGCTTGGTTAGCACAGTTTTTCCTTACCCTCTGGATTAGCACTTTTATGATTGTGGCTAGTCATGATTTTGAAGCCGAAGAACCGCCAATAGATCCTATGGCACCACCTCAATGGGAAACCCAAGATTGGGCGGTTATGCAGATTAAAAATTCCTACGATTTGACCATGGTAGGTAATAAGTATATTGACTGTTTTCTCTCGGCGGGCTTGGCTCCCCACCGGGTGCATCACGTTCTTCCCCAACAAAAAAGTGGTTTTGCCAATATCATCAGTGAAGATATTGTCCGGGAAGAATCGGAAAAATTCGGAGTTGAATGGGCGGCACCTCAAAACTTCTTTTTTGACCGCCTACCAGGGCTAATTAAACACTATCTAGCTGTGCCATCCCGATTAGCCAAAGAGAAGGAGTTGGGATTATTGAAAGAACATTTTCACCCGCAAGCCTTAAGAACAACCCTAGACTATATTGTCAAAGGTTGGGCTGGCATTGGTTCGATTTGAGCCGACAAAAACCAGAAATTCTGGCGGCAAGTTTCGGGAAAATTATTGGGCATCTTACGGATATAATAAAGACCCAGACTTTTCCCTAGCTTTCCAGGCAATTGGTTGACAGAAACCCTCCCTATAATACCTAAACTGGTTCTGATATTTGCCATGCAATCTTCTCAGTTTTTACCTGTCATTGAAAGTCTCGCCACTGGCACTCCGGGCAATCTTGTCCAACAAACGGATGCCGCTAAATTTTTAGCTAACCTCAAAGGTCTAGAGAAGAATCAACATCGTATCGAAAAAATCTACGAACATACCCGGATTGACACTAGGCATCTAGCTATTAACTTATTAACTGAAGAAACTGTTAACTTTAGTAGAGAAAAGGGAACTATTGAACAACGAATGCAAATGTACGAAAAATATGGGCTTCCCCTAGCAGAAGATGTGGCGAGAAGAGTTATTTTAGCCGCATCGGAGCAACAGAAAAATCATAATCCTTTGAGTACAGAAAAGATCGAGGATTCTATTGGTCTAATCGTATTCGTCACCAGTACAGGCTTTGTGGCCCCGGGTATAGATGCTCAATTAATTAAAAGTTTAGGACTTCGACGCAACATTGCTAGAGTGCCAGTTAATTTTATGGGTTGTGCAGCCGCGATGAATGGTTTACGAGTAGCCTGTGATCATGTAAGAGCCAACCCTGAGCATAAAGCTTTAGTAATTTGTTTAGAATTAAGTTCTATTAATGCCGTTTTTCAAGATGATTTAAATGACATTATCATTCATAGTATTTTTGGTGATGGTTGTGCGGCAGTAGTAATCGGAGCCTACGAACCAGAACAAATACAAGGTCGAGGAAAATTTATCATTCGGGATAATTTTAGTTATCTGGCTGAAAATACCGAAGACGGCATTACCTTAGGCATTAGAGACAATGGTATTACCTGTCTGCTGTCCCGTCAATTACCTGATTATATTGAGTCTGGTGTCGGTCGAATTATTACTAATTTTCTGAATAGTCATGAGATAACCAAGGAAGATATTGATTTATGGATGGTTCACCCTGGAGGGACAAAAATTATTGAAAAAGTGCAACTTTCCCTAGATTTAAATGATGAACAAGTGGCCGATAGTTGGGGAGTTCTCCGTCAATACGGCAACCTACTTAGTTGTGCGATTTTATTTGTAATGGAACGCATGATCTTAAGATTAGAACAAGGATGTGAGACGCAAGCTCTGAAACGGCCAATTCAAGTCTGAATTGCATCACTGTCTGATCTATCTTTATAGAATACCTCATTCGGGGTACGATAGTCAAGACATTTTCGAGGACGATTGTTAATCAAGTTTACGGCT
>NZ_JAJTDH010000058.1:0-19010 GCF_021300285.1 Microcystis sp. 49638_E5
AAAAAACTGGTGCGAGTAACTAATAACTCACGAATCTTTTGATAAGTATGATTAACTAAATCTAAAACGGTATGAAATAAAAAAGCTAGTAAATTTAAAGACAACAAGAACTCGCATAAATGACTTTGACCATGACCAAAATTATGTTCTAAATTATAACCGTGATTTTTAAGAACGTTATTTCCTTCATTCTCAACTTTCCATCTGCTGCGTCCAGCTTTGACAATTTTTTCAACATTATTTTCAGTAATTCGATGATTGGTAATCCAATTATTTTGATAGATAATTTTCTGTGTTTTTTCATTAATGACCGTGACTTCACACCAATTAACTTCGAGACTTGACTCGACCTCTCTCAGAGGAACTCTAGAAACATAACGATAACGATAAATGAGATTCTTTCGTCCATCCCATTGTTTCTTTTCTACGGCTTTAACTTCTCCACTTTTTTCTAAAAATTCTAGCCATTCATATAAGGTTTTATGAGAAGTTTCAAGACAAACAAAAATAAAATTATAACCTTGTTTTAGAGCTAACTCACAGATAGGTTGGCGAGAGTATAAGTCATCTCCTAACAGGGTTACAGGATAACCATACTTCTTTTGATGATTCTTATCTAACCATCTTTTAACAGCCGCATTTTCACAATCTTGTTTTTGCTGCCCATCTTGTTTTTTAATAAATTCTGGTTCTAAATTCGTTGGTTGTGGATACGATGCACAATTAGCATTCATATCTTGATTCAGCAACGCCTAAAACTGTTAGAATAGGTCAAATCAATTAACTAGAAGCCCTATGTTAAGTACCTAAGCAAAATTAATTACACATATCTAACCACCTCTTGCCTCTTGCCTCTTGCCTATCTTTACTAGGAAATTAATTTTGCACGACTACTTAGCTCTATCCTATCCACACATAGAAAAAAGTGACGACCAACCCGCACATTTACAAAGATTACCGCGTATCCGCGTTGCTCAAATTGTCATGGACTACATCGCCTATGGTTGGTCGGTAGAAGAAATCTGTCGTCAACACCTTTATTTAACCCTAGCCGAAGCTCCTGCAGCCATGGGTTACTATTTTGACCATCAAGAAGAAATTGACCAAGAAATCACAATGGAATGGCAACAAGTACAAGAAAATATGACTAATCAAGCTGCCAAGTCGCCTTTTTATACCCACAGTTAAAAACGAAAGGAAAAAGGCAGTAAATCCGAGAGATTAAAACGATAATTTTGCTGAGTTCCACAGATAATAATCTCCGCTTGCGGCGCTAATTCGGCTATCCATTGACGACAGGCTCCGCAGGGAGTTAACTGACTAATATCATCCTTCCCATCGATACAGGCTATAGCGATCGCCCGTACTTCTCGATCGCCCGCTGCGATTATTTGCGCTAAAGTTGCCCTTTCCGCACACAAACTCAAGCCATAACTAGCGTTCTCCACATTAGTACCAGCATAAATCTTTTTATCTGTCAAGACCGCCGCCCCCACCCGAAAACGGGAATAGGGAGAATAGGAAAGTTTCGCCACTTCCCGAGCAGTGTCACAGAGTTGTTGTCTTTCTTGGTCAGATAGGGTCATCGGCTGCCGATAGCAGGGTGTGGGGAATTGGGGAATTGGGTAAGTGGGGTGTGGGGTGTGGGGTGTAGGGTGTGGGGAGTTTTCTCAGTGAACTGATAACTGATAACTGATAACTGACTCCTAACCCAATGGTAGATGTTGGATTTTTGCGGGAGTTCTATTTTCCGACAAATATAAGCAAAAATTATTTATTGACTGCAAAAACTTGAGAATATTTAAATTAACATTCCGCAATATTTATAAATTCTTAAGAATTAATTGAGAAAGATTTTTATTTAACAACGATGTTATGATGGTTACAGCGATTTTACTGAATTTCATAATGGGTTATTTTGTGCTTTTTTGGGCAGCAATGGTTGAAACCCTTGCCACACCTAGAAGGTGATCCTAATTAAGACGGGTAAATCAGTCAATTTCACCAGCAATGATGATCTTTTTTTTATGTAGTTTTATTGCAAAAAAAAAGTTTTTTTGACAAAAAGCACAAAGTATGATATATGCCAACGTATTTCTGGCTGCGAGTAATTATTGTAGAGAGGGGAGAGGGGAGAAAAAAGCCGAATCCTGACTCCTAACCCCATCAACAAACTTTTTCAGCAAACCCTAACTTATCACTTAACATTTCCCTGACGATTTTAGCGGTAGCAGGGGCCAATAAAACCCCGTTGCGGTAGTGTCCCGTGGCCAGAATAACGTTATCGTATCTGGGCAAATATTCGATGATGGGAGCGGATTTTTTCTCCGGTCGGGGTCGCTTACCGGACCAAGTACGCACGATCGCACCCGCAGCCAAAGAGGGACAAAAAGCGATCGCCTTTTGATACACTTGTTCTAATAGGGCAGTATCGGCGATAATTTCGCCCTTTTCGTCCATAAATTCCACCGTTGCTCCAATCCAGTATTCTGCTCCGGCCAAAGGCAGAATATGCAGGTCATTTCCCGTTAAAATCGGCTTAAAATCGGAACTTTCTAGGGGTTGCGTCAATTTTATCTGTAAAGCTTGCCCTAAAACCGGTCGGATCTCCACTGGATGGGTAAGAGTTTCGGTTAAAGCAGTGGCACCAATTCCCGCACAAAGAATCAAAAAGTCAGTTTCCTCTATACCATTGGAACTATAAACCTGGGTGCATTGCCTCAAATTAGAGCCTTGAAGCTCTGTCTTCCCGAAATTTTCAACTTTTACCCCAAATTGACATTTTACCCCCCTTCTTGCCGCAGCATCGACGAGAGACTCCGTGAGCAGGGCCGGATTAATTTGATGATCACTGGGAGAATAGATAGCACCCTGGAGATGCTCCCCAGCCACCTGGGGACATTTTTGGTTTAAAGTCTCTTTATCCCAGATTTCTAGACAATATCCCTGTTCTTGGCGGATTTGGGCTAACTTGCGCCAATTTTCTTCGTCTTCGGCACTCGATCTCAGTAGGACAATACCATCACGGTTACAGGGAATAGTCAGTCCGGTGAGGGATTCTAGCTCAGGAAGGAGGGTTTCGTAGCGTTTTAAACTTTCTTGCCGCAGTTTCCAGGCTCTACCTTTAGTTTTATGGCTGATAATGCCCATTAAAATCCCTAGGGCTGCCCCGGTTGCTCCTTGTCCTGGTTTTTTTTCATCAATGAGGGTAATTTCTAATCCTGCGATGGCGCTTAATTCGTAGGCAATGGTGGCCCCCACTATCCCCGCACCAATGATGACAATTTTAGTCATAAGACCTCTTGCAAAAATCAAAAATCTTCCTTTAGGTGAGGAGTCAGGAGCCAGTAGCCGGTCGTCAGGAGAATTAAGAATGAGCATTAATCAATTAAATGCTCTATTTAGGGATTTTACGCAATTTTATGTCTATTTTTCTCAGTTTTGCACTCTCAAAAATTAATTATGCAAGAACTCTATAAACTCCAGAGGCTATTTTTCTAGTGGGAATAGGACTAAAAAGGGGTTGAGGCTGCATCTCACATTTGCAGAAATACGGACAATCAGCAATTATCAGTGACTTTTAAATTATTGCAAATATATCAGCAGCTGCGTGTAAGCATCCCACCGAAAAACTAATGCGCTCCGGGGTTTGGAGGGTAGAACCCCCCAAAGACTTGGATTGAGTGATAAAATCGGAAGTAATTACCAATTTTAGAAGACAGTTTGCATTTAAAAATCCCAACTCAACAGATTGACAAAAATGAGATGCACCCAGGGTTGAACAGGTTTCAACCCCGATAATTAATTACAGAACCCGGAAAATGAAAGGATAACGGAAAACCTTATAGGGATCTTTCCAGACTTGCAGGATAGCAAGAATGGGGAGAACAATGTTCACCACAGCAAGAATCCCTAGGAGCAAATAACCGATTAAAACCCAAATTAGAATCCCGGCAATTAGGTAGTATAACCACATATTCAGGTGAAAGTTTAAAGCTTCTTTGGCGTTTTCCTTCACCGTTCCATCATCAGAAATGAAATAAATAGCTAAGGGAATCCCCACCGATACCAGCGTAGCACTCAAAAAGATCGAAGCATGACAAGCCACGGATAGGAGTCTTTTTTTGGTTAAATCTTCACTCTTGACCATCGGGTTTATCCCCCTAAAATTGGCGGAGAAAGCGGATATCGCTATTATAACAACGGCGAATATCGTCTATCTCATGTAATACCATAGCAAATCTTTCCACGCCAAAACCAGCAGCAAAACCCGTATAGATTTGGGGGTCATAACCGACTGCTTTTAAGACATTGGGATCCACCATACCACAGCCCATCACCTCCAACCATTTGCCTTTCCACTGCACATCTACCTCGGCCGAGGGTTCAGTAAAAGGGAAGTAGGAAGCGCGGAATTTAACCGGTAAATCGGCCCCGAACATTTGCTTAAGAAATTCTTTAATTGTTCCTTTCAAATCCGTAAAGGTTAATCCCCGGTCTACCGCTAATAATTCCACTTGATGGAAAACCGCAGAATGGGTTGCATCCACGGTATCGCGACGATAAACACGGCCCGGGGCCACAATCCGAATTGGGGGTTCGTGACTTTCCATGTAGCGAATCTGCACTGGGGAGGTATGGGTCCGCAATAAACGACCATCCCTCAAGAAAAAAGTATCCTGCATATCCCGGGCCGGATGGTCAGCAGGGATATTTAAAGCCTCAAAATTATAATAATCGGTTTCTACCTGCGGCCCAGTGGCGATGCTGTAACCCAGACCGACGAAAATATCGATCATGCGATCAACTGTGCTATTTAAGGGGTGAATTCGCCCTAAAGGACGGCTAAGAGCAGGCAGGGTGACATCGAGGGTTTCCGCCGCTAATTTCGCCTTAATTTGGGCATTCTGGAGACTTTCTCGCTGGGATTCCAGCAGCGATTGTACTGATTCTTTGACCTCATTAGCGATCGCACCGAGGCGCGGTCTCTCTTCGGGGGTTAATTTGCCCATTTCGCGTAAAATCTGCGATAATTCTCCTTTCTTACCGAGATAATTCACTCTTAGCTGTTCTAAGTCTTCTAGGGTTGTTGTTTGTTCGATGGAATTTTCCGCTTTCGCTGCCAGGGTTTTTAGGGCAGTTTCGATCGGATGGGGGGATAAACTCATAATTAGGGCATTTTATAGGGCAGCATTCTAGTCTAGTTTATCAAGAGAGGGAATTTGGGGAGACAGTTGCAGGGGCGATTTGCTTTCCGGGGTGACGATTCCCTGAGATGGTTTGCTGTATCATGTTCATCGCTCCCTGTCCCCTCTGATCAAATGAGAGCTTATTGCATGAGTACCTCGTCGAACCTAGAACTTTCAATGGGAACCAGCTTCTCTTGATTGCATCAGATTTCTGGTTTTTTTAAAATGAACTCGATCGAGGCAAAAACCGCAGATAATTCTAGTTTAGTTGACGAGGAGAGTTTCTGGTAAACTTCGGCAATTTGATTAGAAAAACTATAGACTAATTTATTCTCCATATAGAGAGGATGTCCAATATAGTGGGAATCTTTAAGAATTTTTTTCAGTTTGTTGACTCGCTTCGGTGGAACAATTAACACAAGTTTTCCTGCCAGTTCTGGATAAATTTTTAGTAATTCCATAAAGCGATCGATTCCTGTGGTGATCGGTGTACTGGTTTCTACTTCAAAAGCGAACACTGCATCGCCTAAGTTATTAAACCAGATGAGATCGATCTGTTGTATTTTATCTCTGTCCCACTTTCCTAATTTATCGATCGGTAATTTTTCTAGAGAAATATCTTTAAAAGCTTCTCCATTCCAATAACCTGTAGATTGTTCTTTTTTGCCAATATAAGGCTTTAATCCGACAGCAATAGCAATTTTTGCCAGAGCGTAGATAATTTGATCGTGAGGAATTTTATCTGCTTGTTTGGGAAAATCTAAACCAGTTAAAACGGAAGAAATTGGCTCTATATTTAAATCGAGAGTTAGCTGAAGACCTTCTTCTTGCCCTAGTTGCCAGTGCCGACCATCGGGAGAATAAGCTAACTTTTCTAAAACCTTTAAAATCGATTGATCGCTTGGTGTTGTCCCGTTGATCAGGTTAGGCATGACCGCAAAAATAATTTCATCAAAAGTTGCTACTTTTCCCTGTCGTTTTTTGGCAGTTAGAAAATCCAAGAGATAAAATCTTATTCGATCTTCTAGCGGAATAAAGCAACCGATTTTCGTATTTGTACGAATTCTCCAGAGATGATCTAATTCCGAAAAGTTGAATTCCTCTTTTAACAAAGGAGTAATATCATCTATTTGTTTCTTGACTTGGGTTAGTAAGCCATTTTCCAATAATTTAGGAATGAGCGCATTATAAATATCTTCTGTGGAAGCACCCGAACTTTTAACGATTGTCATCTCGGCCACTTCTTTAATAATTTGCAGGATATCGATCCCGACTTTACTGATGGCGATTGTTTTGGGATTATTCACTTTTCTAAAGTTTAAAACTAACTCTCCCGATAGGACAGTCAGAGGATTTTTCTTTTTGTGTAATGAGGGCGTAGTAGAATGTTGTACAGAGGAATTTACATACTCAAAACCAGCTTCTTGAGCAGATTTAACGATCGCATCCCAATAGGCGGGATCTTTGTGAGCAAAAACAATACTCATCCAGCGATCAAATTTCAAAACTCGAAACATTTCTCGAATGGAATTCGATAACAAATTGATGTAAGTTTCTTTCGATTTCTTTAAATCTCCTCCTTCGATCGCTTCCAATTCTCTTGCGTTATCGCTCACTTCAAATCCTAGCCAAGCATTCCACATAGTCGAGAGATCTAAATAGGCAATATGTTGTCCGTAGGGAGGATCGGTATAGATATAATCCACGGATTCGGACGATATGCCAGTTAAGTCCGTCGCTGAGAAATCAAAAATTGAAAAATTTTCTTGATAAAAATCACCGATTACTGTATTAGTTTCGATCTTGAATTTTGCCGTCCCCTTAAATTTCTGCTCGAATTGTTCCCAGACATTAAGATCGATAGTTTGAGGAGGAATCCAATAGCGATATAAGCGCATAATTCCGCTATCACCTCGACTGGCTTTTCGCCCAGTCGTCGAATTAAAGGTTAAATTGGTTTTATTGAGAGTTGCCGAGAAAGTAAACCTCATTAAATCTTTAATGATCGGATCGGTGATTAATTCAATCTGGTTGAGAATTAGAGAAAGGGAAAATAATTGACGTTTGGTAAACAAATTTTCTACAGATTCTGCGTCCGCATTTTTCGGTAAACGAACCCCTTGCGGATACCAATAGGGAATCTCTAAATCCGCCGCTTCTTCTGGAGACATTCGATAAACTTCCTCAATCTTTTCCTGACAATTTCTGGCGATGTCATCGAAAGCAGACCGAAAATCATCGATGTTAACGGGACTAACAGCGATATTGCGGCAGATAAAACCAGCCATCGGGTTAATATCCGAGTAAATCGCCTTTCGCTTTAAAACTAGAGCCTCTACCGCAGTCACTCCCGATCCCCCAAAGGGATCTAAAACCACATCTCCCACCTGACTAAAACGCTTAATATATTCCTGTACCACATTCCAAGCGCGCCGGGTAAAATAGGGATGACTTCCCCAATGGCGTAACGTCCCTTGTTTTTTGGGATCGATCGGCCCAGAAATGGGATCGATCATTCTATAGTCGAAGGAGGAAGCACTCATCTGGCCTTAAGAATAGAGTTCTATATATTACTGTACCCAGATGTGAGGGTATGGCGAGGATACCCTCTTGGGAGCATCCTACGCACTGCCGGAGGAAGTCCGGCTCTTGTTGCCGTTTCTCGGCAACAGGTGGGGAAAGCACCCCAGAAATCGAATCCTCGGCCTTAGTTTCCAGGGTTTTTAGGGCAGTTTCGATCGGATGGGGGGATAAACTCATAATTAGGGCATTTTATAGGGCAGCATTCTAGTCTAGTTTATCTGCTCCCGTGGCGAGACAGGCAGAATCGATCAAAGCTAATAGCTATGTGCTAGGATGGAAGTTGAGAATAAAAGTCGGCACTGCGGCTCGTTGTCAGTATTAATGGTCAAAGCGTTTCTGTTTAGTATTGGTTCAGCTAGTTCCCGAAATCTTGGTTCTCTACAAATCTGTTGTTTTTATCTGTGCAAGGATAGGTTTTATGTCAATTTATGTTGGTAATCTCCCCTTCGAGGTTGACCAAGAAGACGTGGTTGAGGTTTTTAAGGAATATGGTGAGATCAAGCGCGTTCACTTTCCCATGGATCGGGAAACGAAAAGAAAACGCGGGTTCGCTTTCGTGGAAATGGAAACCCCAGAGCAAGAAGCGAAGGCTATTGCCGCTCTTGACGGCGCTCAATGGATGGGACGAGAATTAAAAGTCAATCAAGCTCGTGAAAAAGAACCCAGATCTTCCTTCGGTGCTGGCGGCGATCGCAATCGGGAGCGTCGCTACTAATCCCCGACCGTAACCATTCTAGGTTATCGGAAATTTGGGTTGAAAACCCCGTCCTTTTAGGACGGCTTTGTGCGAGAATAGCTCCAGGTTGCCAACCGTGAGAACGTGAGGAAGCAGGTTAAACTTCCTACTCCGTCATCTCAAAATTTCTAACAGTCAATGGTGTTCAATTAAGTCCAAACTGTAAGAACGCAAAACAATTAAATACTGTGGGACACACAGAAATTTACGCTTGGGGAGTAGTCCATAAGAGTGCTTGCCTTATCGGTGTAGTCGGACTAGACATGAAACCGTAAGACCAAAATTAGCGTTGCTAGTGGAGGCAGGATTCAGCCCAAGAATCTCCGCACTTTTAGGGCGGAGAGTGTCAATGTCAATGGGGGAAGCGATCGCTCGTTTCCCTGCTTGTCTATCTATTATCCCAAGGAGATTCTTGTGGCTAAACGTCGTAATTTGAAAAAAGAAAAAGCTGAACGCAACCGCGCCTACGCTCGTCAATTCCGGGCTGCTTCTAATCGTACCACCACCAGAGGAGGTAGAGGCGGTTATTCCAGCGATCAAAGACAATCTTCGGAAAATGAAGGGGCAGCCGATACCTAATCTGCTGACTTAGTTAGGGTCTGCGGCAAAAAGTTTTTCGTGGGGACAGGGTGTAGGGTGTGGGGTGTGGGGTGTAGGGTTTTACCGATTCTCATCTGGTCAATTACCTAATTTTCAGAGAAAAAGTCCCAGAATTTTCCCCCTATCTCTCCCACAACTGGTACTTTTTGATTGACAAAAAGTCTAAAAGTCTTACCCAATAAGGTTTTTAGATTTATTCAGCAAGCCCGAGTTAATCTAGCAATAAAAGCCATAGCTTCGCTTTTATTGCTGACTATTCCATCTAAAGTTGCCCCCAACACCGCCGCAAGTAACGATTTAAACTGGGGACCCGGTTGATAACCCAAAGCTTTTAGGTCATTGCCGTCGATAGGAGCCTCAATCTGCGACCATTTAGTTAAATATTGCCAGATTAAACCCCGAATCCTAGTCTCACTCCTCACCGCCACCAATAACAAACTAGGAACCTGATAACCATTGAAAAAGCTGACAATTTGACTAACGGGTCGATCATAAGCAAAATTATTGCTAATCTCCTTTTCCATAACTTCTAGTTTTTGTAAACGCTCCACAGTATCTTTGGGCAATTGTAAATTATTAGCGATCGCTATTCTTTCCCCCACAGCCAGAGAAGCGATTAATAATTCCAACCGCATTAACCAAGCATTCACCGGCAATTCCAGACTTAAACAATCTAACCAACGACTGAGACAGCGCAATTGTCGCCATAAAGCCCGATTTAAACTTAAATCCCCGTGTAAACAGTGCAAAGCCCCCAAATCGGCCAACTTTTCTAAGGCACTTTCCCAGTAATCCGCCTCTAAAATATAATTCAACTCCGCTTTTAAACGGGACTGTAAAGCGGGTGCATTCTGATTTTGTTGCCGTGAGCGATCATAAACTCCACTTTCGATCGCATACCTAATATAGTTTTCTGTCAAGGGTTCAATAACAAATCCTAACCGAGTGGCAAAACGCACCGCTCGATAGATGCGCGTCGGATCCTCAATAAAACTATTAGCGTGGAGAACCCGAATTTCTTGAGCGCGTAAATCCAACATACCGCCAAAAAAGTCGAGTAATTCCCCCTCTTTCGGCGAAGTTAGGCGAATTGCCAGAGCATTAATTGTAAAATCCCTTCTATACAAATCCTGTCGAATCGAACTAGCCTCCACTTGGGGATTACTGGCGGGATAGGGATAGAATTCCGTGCGTGCCGTGGCGATATCCACCCATAACGAGCCAAAACGCTCATCTTTGTGCCATAACAAAGCCGCCGTCTGAAATTCCCCGTGAATCGATAACCGGGCCCCCGGATAAATTTCGCGTAAACAATTAGCCAATTCTACCCCCGCACCCACACCGGCGGCACGATGGCAGCCATCCACCACTAAATCGATATCCTGTAACAATAAAGTATCCCTTTCTGTGGCTAACAATAAATCGCGCACTGCACCCCCAACCAGATAGAGATGCCAACCGCGTTTTTGAGCGGCAGTGGCGGCAGCTTGCAGGAATGACCATAAAACCGGCTCTAAACGCTCTTTAATCGTCGGTAAAAGACAGGAAACCAAAGCAACCCCTTCAAAACGCACCCGCTCATTTTGATGAATCTGTCTTAATACATCTGTACGAGTGACGATACCGACTAACTGCCCATTTTCTAGTACAGGTAAACGCCCTAAATCATACGTTACCATCAGTGACTCGATTTCCTGAAGGGAAGTATCGGGGGTAATAGTTTTCGGATTACAAGTCATGTATCCCTTCACGGGAGAGCGAGAAAAGCCGTGATGGAGAGCTAAATCGAGGTCACGACGAGAAATCACCCCAACTAAGCGATCCTGCTCATCTACCACCGATAAACCCGAATGGCCGTAACGGAAAAGGATGCGCTCGGCTTGAGATATGGAAGTATCGGGACGAATTGTCCGCACCGGAGAAGACATTAAATCCCTAGCAGTGGGAGAAGGAGGAATTTGAGCAATTAAGTCCCCCAGTAGTTGGTTTAACTGTTGAACTGGCTGAACATCGCGAAAACTCACCGAAGCGGCCTGAGCATGACCACCGCCGTTATAGGGGGAAAAAAGCTGATATAGATTCACTCCATCGATTCTAGAGCGACCAATCACAGTTAAACGCTGTCGGGACTTATCTTCCTCGTCTTTACTATAACTATGGCCGAAAAGTAGTGCATCACTATCGGATAATTCCAGTAGGCGCTCGGCCAGACTAGACAAACCGGGGATAAAATCGGCAGTATGGAGGAGAACGTGGGCGATTTTACGGTCATGGATCGTTTTAATCTCTAGATTTTCCCAAGCAAGGCTAAATAACTCCTGTAAGCGCGGGGAAAAACTCGGTTGACAGTATTGGGCGATCGTTTTAATGTTAGCAGCACAGGTCATTAACCAAGCCAAAGCATAGGCATCCCTGGGGGTACTACCGGCAAAAGTCAGGGAACCCGTGTCAACGTGAATACCGAGTGCCATTACCGTCGCTGCCATCGAGTTTGGTTTAATCTGGGCTTTTTGTAAAGCTTCGACAATTAAAGTCGTGGTAGCTCCCACCCCTTCTAAATGGACGCTAGAGGCATGAATATCGCTTTCACTATCTAAATGATGATCATACAATTCGATCGCCTGTAAATGCCCTAAATCGAGCCACTGGGAGGCTTTTCCCAGACGCTCCCGCCACTGATTATCAACGATAATTAAAGAGCGAATACGGTCCGGATTGACACTACGCATTTCAATTAAAGCAAATTCATCCCGATGCAGGGCTAAAAATTCCCTTACTGTTGGGTGCGCTCCCCCCGTTAAAACAATGCGACTACCCGCTTTCAGCAACGATAAACCCACCGCTGCCCCCAAAGCGTCAAAATCCGCCGTTTGATGACATAAAATTAAATCCATATTTTTTAGTAAGGAGAAGTTATCAGGATTTTTTCTGTATCTATTGTTACTAAATGCTCGGCAATAACCGGGTCAAGTACTATAAGTTAGCAAATCTTGACCAAGAGAAACCCATGTTGTTCAAAATTTTAGTAATTCTCCACACCCTAGGGGCGACCGTCTGGGCCGGTGGTCATTTATTGTTGGCAGTCACCGTTCTACCCCAGGCCCTCAAAAACCGAGAACCAGACCGAATTCGTCAATTTGAGCAATATTTTGAGGGTTTTGGGTTGTCTGCGCTATTGTTGCAGGTAATAACGGGCCTAGGACTGACTTGGATTTATTTGCCCGGTTTTCGTAATTTTTGGTCATTTGATAGTTTTTTGTCGGTTTATATAGGAATTAAGTTAGCTTTACTGCTATTAACTCTCATCTTGGCCCTTCATTCCCGCTTTTTTCTCCTTCCTCAACTGAGCGAGGAAAACTTAAATTTCCTCGCCCTGCACATAGTCGCCGTCACCACTCTAGCAGTATTATTCGTCATTTTTGGCGCCGGCATCCGTTTGGGCGGGCTTGACCATTAGCTTTTAGCAGTTCAGCAGTCTGGATATCTTTCTAGGCTAGGTTTGGCGAAAACGCAAAAACACGGTAATCTGGGCAAGGAATCACAGGGAGTCAATTACCCCACCTAACCCCTTGCCCTGCTGCTTTTGGCAAGGATAGACACTGGAAAAAAATTTTAAGACCCGCTGCGGCTGGGTAGTCAGTGGCAGTAGAATTAAAATGCTCGTGGATTCGGTCTGACGGGGATATCTCCTTTAACCCCTGATTCAGGGGGGAGTTAGAGGAAGGGTCGTCCGGTTAAGTTGATTGGAAGTGAGGCTCTTCCATACAAGTATCAAATCTGGGAGAATTATCTAAATAAACATCAACTGCTTTAGGAGAACCCAATCATGTCTATTGTTTTTCAATTTTTTCTCATTGCCTTAGTTTTATTTTCCTTGCTGATGGTGATTGGTGTCCCCGTTGCCTATGCTTCCCCCCAAAACTGGGATCAATCGAAACCCCTTCTCTATGTGGGTTCGGCAATTTGGGCGATTTTAGTCGTTGCCGTCGCTATTTTAAACTTTTTAGTGATTTAGCCTTGATCAGGAGTCAGGAGGAGATAGGGTGATAGGGTGATGAGACAGTTTCCCCACCTCCCCACTACCCCATCTCCCCACCTCCCCACACCCCACACCCCACACCCCACACCTTATGACTGTTTTTGAGGGAAATTTTACCGAGGATATATCCTCTTGGCGGTTTGCGATCGTGATTGGTCGTTTTAACGATCTCGTCACTGATAAACTGTTATCAGGCTGTCAAGATTGTCTCAAGCGTCACGGGGTTGATGTTAATCCCGATGGCACTCAAGTGGATTATATCTGGGTACCGGGTAGCTTTGAAGTGCCAATGGTAGCCCGTCAAGTCGCCCTTTCCCACCGTTACGATGCCGTTATTTGTCTAGGGGCAATTATTCGCGGCCAAACGCCCCATTTTGACTACGTTGCCGCCGAGGCCGCTAAAGGTATCGCTGCGGCCGCTTTTCAGACGGGTGTTCCCGTTGTCTTCGGTATTCTCACCACTGATACTCTACAACAGGCCCTCGAACGGGCCGGTATTAAGAGTAATTTGGGCTGGAATTATGGCCTATCTGCCCTAGAAATGGCTAGTCTCATGCGTCAATTGCGCCCCCGGAATGAAGATAAACCCCTAGAATTATTGGAAAATAATCCCCAACAGGCACTGATGGAAGGCTAAGAAAATTCCCCCAGAATTTAGGATTTTAGTTGTCCCCACTCCTGGAGTTCCACTGATGAGCGAAGCTGAACAGAACAAATATATTAACCAACTCAGACGGCAATTAGTCAACGCTGTCGAGAGAATCAAGACTCTGGAATTAGATTTAGAACCAGAGGGGCGGATTACGGAAGCTTTTGACGCTATGGAACGGCATATAGATGAAAAATTCGCCGCAGTGGATGAAAAATTCGCCGCCATTGACAAGCGTTTTGATCGCTTGGAACATCAGTTCAACCGACTACAGGCTAAGATAGAAGTGGTTCTCGAAGCTATTACCGGTTTGGGGGATTTGCCAGAAGATGAATTATTGTAAAAAAATGCTCCAAACCACTTGACAAATGCTCTGAGATTTGGGATACTCAGGTAAGTGTGAAAAAAACGGCTTGCGGGCATAGCTCAGTGGTAGAGCGTCACCTTGCCAAGGTGAATGTCGCGCGTTCGAATCGCGTTGCCCGCTTGAAAAAATCTTGAAATATACCTTAAGGTCAGGATGAATAATTTAGGGATATCCCTTAAGATGGGAATTACCCGTGAGCAACAGGGTTGAGGATTTTGGGCAACCGTTGAATCCCTTAGCTATTGACCACGAGCGACTAAAAACAACCGTTTATAAACAAAAATTTAGCTTGTGCGACCGCGTAAATATACCAAAATCGACCAACACCAAGACTATCCTTGTCCCTGTCGTCGGAAAGGGACATTATGTCCGATTTTATTGACCGATGCCTTTGGCTGCGATCGCTGTCAACAGATATTTGTGCTACAGGAAAACGGTCAAATTATCGAACAATTAGCCCCCCACTATCCCTATAAACGCACTTGGCGCTGGACGGGATTTCGTTGGGTGAGTACGAATCAGCGCCTTGGGCAAGAGGTATTACCCCTGATAATGGGGATAACTCTGTTATTATCGATCGTTTGGCTACCCTTAATTTTAAAATCACCACCTGGGGTAAGCGTGATTTTTGGGGCAATTCTAGTTATGCTATTAGTTATTTTGCCCGCATTCATCTTTTGGTTAGCCTATCGACGCTAGACAAGAATCTATGATCGAAAGTTCCTCCACCCCCCCCCTGACGATCTTTAAGCAAGCATATAATGCTTTTCTGGCTCTAGGTCAATTTAATGGCAATGAAAGAAATCGCGGGGTAATCGCGATCGCTAAGGGCATTAAAACTGGCTTTGATCGCATTTTAGAAGCCAATACCCTCGATTTAGAAGTCAGTCGAGAGATGGCCGTCTCGGAACAAATGATTCGCTGGTTACGGTTAACTCCCGAACGTTTAGAGACGACGGTGGAGGTATTGCAACAACTAGCGGAAGCATCGGATCCGCTGCAACAGGTAATTAACGCGGCCTATCAACTGAATCCTTCCCAAACCTATTGCCAAAGGATGCCTTTAGGAGTGATTGCCTTCGTCTATGAAGGTTTTCCGGAATTAGCGATGGTAGCGGCGGGATTTTCCCTAAAAAGTGGCAATAGTTTGATTATTCGGGGTTCCAATGCCTCTAGTCATTCCGATGGGGTGATTACGGAAATTATCCAAGAAGCATTGGAAGATGTGGGTTTACCCGTGGATTGTGTCAGTGGTTTGCCCTGTGATTCTAGTCCCTCCCTAGAGGAGTTGCTGACCCAGGAAAATTATGTTAATTTAATTATTCCTTACGGTCGCCCTAGTTTAATTGGTCGGGTGAGTCAATTGGCCACGGTTCCCGTTTTGCGCGCAGCGATGGGAAACTGTTATTTGTATTGGTCTCCTAGTGGCGATTTGGAGTTAGCCCGTCAGGTAATTATCGATAGTCATGGCAGTATACCCGATCCGGTCAATGCGATCGAAAAAGTTTTAATTAGTCCCCATCAAAATTCTTCGACTTTAAGTCGTTTGTTTAAAAGTTTGCAGGAAAAAGGCTTTAAATTGCGGGGAGATACCCGATTAGCGGCGGATTTTCCCGAACATTTAACCATTGCCACCGATAATGATTGGCAAAGACCCTATTTAGAAAAAACGGTGGCCTTTAGGTTAGTGGATACCCTCACTGATGCGATCGCTTGGATTAATAAGTATAGTAGCGGTCATGCGGATTGTATTGTCACCGAATCCTATCGAGAAAGTCGTCAATTTGCCATGGAGTCCGATAGTGCTTTAGTTTATATCAATTCTTCCCCCCGATTCGATCGCAATCCCAAACAGGGAGAATCGGTATTTTTGGGCATTTCCAACCAAAAAGGCCAGCGCCGGGGGTTAATCAACCTAGAAACCTTTACCACCCTTAAACAGGTGGTGCAGGGGTAGTTTTTTTTCAGTAATCAGTCCACAGTCAACAGTAATCAGTGAACTGAAAACTCACATCTGATAACTGGTAACTGATAACTGAGAAAACGGTAGCAATTTCTACCAAAAGTCAGAATAAAATTCGTTATTGTCATAAAGTCATGAAGGAATGTAATTAAAACGAGAAAGAATGCGGATCGAGCAATTGCAAGCCTTTTTAGCCGTAGCCGATACGGGCAATTTCGGTCAAGCCGCCCGCCAGTGTGGAGTCACCCAATCGACTATCAGCCGGCAGATTCAATCCCTAGAAACCGATTTGGGCTTACCTCTTTTCCATCGTACCGCCCAAGCGAAGTTAACCATTGCTGGGGAGAAATTACTGCCCCGGGCGAAACGGATTTGTCAAGAGTGGGCGAATGTTCACGAGGAAATCACTGACCTACAGGCAGGAAAACAGCCAGAATTGTGCGTGGCGGCGATTCATTCCGTGTGCGCCCACTATTTACCGCCGATTTTGCCGAAATTTTGCGCTGAATACCCAGAAGTTCAGTTAAGAGTTACCGCACTAGGCAGCGATCGCGCCTTAAAAGTGCTGCGGGATGGTTTAGTAGATGTGGCGTTGGTAATGAATAATCGTTTTCTCACCTCTAGCCCGGAGATGGTGGTCGAGGTATTATACCAAGAAGCGATCGAAATTCTCATGGCCGCTAATCATCCTCTCGCCCAATACAAAGAAGTGCCATGGTCAGAATTAATCCCCTATCCGCAAGTGGTTTTCAAAGATGGCTACGGAATGCAAAGATTAGTACAAGAATGGTTTTCCCGTCAGGATGCCCACCTGAAAACTGTCATGGAATTAAACACCCTCGATGCTTTTCGCGGTGTGGTGCGTCAGGGTAATATTATCGCTCTTCTGCCCCAATCTGCCCTGATGGAAGCGCGTAGCGATGCTACCCTCGCCATTCGTCCTCTTGCTTCCCCTAGTGGCGAAAATCCCTATCTTAATAATGGTAAATTTAGTCATCGTCTCACCCGTCAGGTAGTCCTTGTCACCACCAGCGATCGCCTACAGATACCACCGATCGCTCATTTCTGTCAATTAGTGCGGCAAATGAATCAAAGTGTGGTTAAAAGCCTAGAAAACCACCACGTCCAGCCTTAGCAATCCCAATCAATCCTATTTAGGGTTTGCTGAAAAAGTTTTTCGTGGGGGCAGGGTGTGGGGTGTGGGGTGTGGGGTGTGGGGTTTTATCCATTTTCAGGTGGTCAATTACCTAATTTTCAGGGAAAAAGTCCAGGGATTTTCCCCCCAATCACTCCAAAGGTCGGCACTTTTTGAGGGAAAACAAGTCTAAAAGTCTTATCCAACAAGGTTTTTAGATTTATTCAGCAAACCCTATTTACTCTTTATTTTCTTCCTTGAGATGAGTGATACTTTTCGAGAATTATTAAAAGCGATCGGTAGTGGCACCCATACGGGCAGAAATTTAACCCGTCCCGAAGCGGCAATGGCCACCAAGATGATGTTAACCCAAGAGGCAACCCCGGCCCAAATCGGTGCTTTCATGATTGCCCATCGCATTAAACGCCCCACCAGCGATGAGTTAGCGGGAATGCTTGATGCCTACGCCGAGCTTGGCCCGCAAATAACCCTAGAATCAGCCTCTTTTCAGCATCCGATCACTATTTTTGGCAATCCCTACGATGGACGCTCTCGCACTGCCCCGGTTACTCCGATCACTACTTTAATCTTAGGGTTGGCGGGGGTTCCTGTAGTCCTGCACGGGGGCGATCGAATGCCGACTAAATACGGTATTTCTCTCAGGGAAATCTGGCAGCAATTAGGAGCAGATTTTAGTCAATTATCCTTAGCAGCAGTGAAAGACTGTTTAATCACCACGGGATTGACTTTTTTCTATATTCCGCGCCATTTTCCCCTAGTAGAGAATTTTGTTACTTATCGGGAGCAAATCGGTAAACGTCCGCCCATGGCCACGGTAGAGTTAATGTGGTCGCCTTTGGTCGGTAATATTCATCAAATATCGGGTTTTGTTCATCCCCCCACCGAAGATCGTTTTCGCGAAACTTTTGCCCTGAGAAATATCTCTCACTTCACCACCGTGAAAGGATTAGAGGGGAGTTGTGATTTAGCCTGTAATCGGACGGCGATTATTGGTCTGGGAAATCCCACCGATCCCCCTTCCTTTCAGCGATTTTTCCTAAATCCTCGCGATTATGGCTTCTGTCCTTCGGATTATCCCCTCGAATCTTTAGAGATGCTCACCGCTAAATTAAAGGGTTTATTAGCTGGAGAAAATAATGAATTAACCGATGCGGCAATTTTTAACGGTGGTTTTTATCTTTGGCGCTGTGGAATTGCCCCAGATATCCCCACCGGTTTCCAGCAAGCACAACAATCTTTACAGTCAGGAAAAGCTCTGGCTAAATTAGAACAAATCTGTAATTATCTGGAAAATCAGCCATAGATAGGGTCTGCGGCAAAAAGTTTTTCCTGGGGGTAGGGTGTGGGGTGTGGGGTGTAGGGTTTTACCGATTTTGAGGGGGTCAATTACCTAATTTTCAGGGAAAAAGTAGCTGAATTATCCCCCCCCGATCACTCCTATATCTGGTACTTTTTGATTTTCAAAAAGCCCAAAGACATTACCCAACAAATCTAACCCCGTGCGACAAATCTAACTTTGGGCGATCCCTCAATCATGGTGGCTGCAAATTGAGCAGAAGTGAAATTATCGGGAGATTTTAACCCTTCTTTGAGCCTGTTGGTCATTTCCTCAATAGGCCAATTCAAGTCTGAATTGCATCACTGTCTGATCTATCTTTATAGAATACCTCATTCGGGGTACGATAGTCAAGACATTTTCGAGGACGATTGTTAATCAAGTTTACGGCT
>NZ_JAJTDH010000059.1:0-18428 GCF_021300285.1 Microcystis sp. 49638_E5
AATTTTTGCGTTAATCTTCTCTGTGGTTTGATTGCTTACTGTCACCAGCCGAAAAAACCCTCCTTGAAGATGGAATGGGCTTTACCCCCCGCTGCTTAACCCGAACTGGGGTTTGATTAGTCATTTTTGATTGATTGACAAGTTAATTTCATGGCTAATACTGGGGAAAAATTGCTATTTATACCCCATAAATCATTGCTTAATAGTAATAATCATCATAATTCTACCCCCCCCCCCGAATTTGTCAAGTATTCGCCGTTTTTTATTGATGAATCCGGAAAAAAGCCCATCAGGGAGAGAGTGGAAGGGTTAGAAATTAACCAGTCCGTTGATCCGGTCTAAGAGCAAGCGCGGATAAAGAAATAAATGGCCATCAGTAGCAGAAAAATATAAAAAGTAATCCGCACCAATCGATCCGGTAATTTCGGTAAAAAACGAGTGGTTACTTGTACACCTAGGGAACCACCGATACCTAAAATAATCCCTTGTAGATAAAGAATATGACCGGCTTGGGCATGAGCGAAACAGGCGGCGATCGAATTGAGTAAAACCACACCTAAACTGGTGACAATGGCGATTTTGATCTTTTCTGCCAAAAAAATCATTTGTAGTGGCACCATGATCGCCCCACCGCCAATTCCGAAAATACCAGCTAAAAATCCAGCGATTCCTCCGGTTAGCAGACAGGCTAGATTAGGATGCAATCTAAGGGCAGAAACTGGCTCTTTTTGGCTTAAATTTTGCTTGAGATTGGTTAAATAGATATTGAGTAGTAAAAAACAACCAAAAGCCGCTTCTAGGAGGTGTTTGGGGCTAGATTTGACCAGATAGACCCCGATAAATGCCGTAAAAATCCCGGGTAAACCTAAGAGGAGAACTCGCTGCCATTTGAGGGAACCTAATCGCCAATTTTGGATCGTACCCCCTAGGGAAGTAAAAACGATCGCTAAACTGCTGGTAGCCACCGATTCCCCGTAACTGTAGCCCAAATTTAACAGGATCGCCACGGAGATAGTGCCACCCCCAATACCAAATAAACCCGCTAATAAGCCCGAAAAAACGCCCGTTATCAGTAAAATCAAGTAATTGTCTGCCATTATCTTCGGTTCATGGCCTTGAGGGGTCTGAATAGTCGTGCAAAATTAATTTCCTAGTGGAGACAGGAGACAGGAGACGGGAGACAGTATTCAGGAGATTATTTTCATTTATTCTCCCCACTCCCAACTCTGGCACTCCCCACTCCCAATTCATAATTTATAATTTATAATTCATCATTCCCCAAGAAAAACCCCACGGTTATAGAAACCTCGGCGGAAAAGTCTCTATAACTGGGTTTTTCTAGGAATATTAGGAAAGGAGATTGCCGCGACTACCGTTAGGAAGAATAGTCTCTTCGAGGGAAGCAGAAAGGAGATTATTTTCGGTTAAAATCGCCCCGATTAAGTTAGCTTGTTTGAGATTAGCTCGTTTAAGATTGCTTCCCACTAAATAACTCAAGAGTAATCCCGCTTGGTGTAGATTAGCACCGGAAAGGTTAGCGGAGGCTAAATTAGCACCGAGCAGATTACAACCGGTTAAGTTAGCCTGGCGAAAATTGGCTTTATTCGCGTCAGTTTTGCTTAAATCGGCTCCGGTTAAGTTAGCTCCCTCAAAATCACTACAATTGAGGTTAGCTCCCGTCAGATTAGCACCTTCGAGGTTAGCACAACGTAAATCCGCCCCGCGTAAATCCGCCCCGCGTAAATCGGCATAGCTGAGGTCGGCGTATTGAAGCTGGCAGTTTTCCAGATTAGCTTGATAGAGATAGGCTCGAATTAGGTTAGCTTCTTTTAAGTTAGCATGGCTAAGATTAGCAGAGCTAAGAATAGCACGAGTGAGAATAGCCCGTTTTAGGTTAGCTTTCCCCGCCATGGCATGGGTTAAAGTGGCTGAGGTGAGATTAGCGGCTTCCAGATTTGCTTTGAACAGTTGAGCAAAAAGTAAGCTACTGTGAATTAAACAGGCAGAACTTAAATCAGCCTTTTTGAGGACAGTATTACTCAAAATTGCGCCGCTTAGGTTACTTTGGCGCAAATTTGCCCCAGAAAGATCGGCTTTAGTTAGGTTAGCATCGATAAGACAAGCTTTGCTTAAATTAACTTCTTCCAGGGAAGCGTCCTTGAAATTAGCGTTAATTAAACAAGCTTCAGTTAAATTGGCTCGTTTTAAGTAACTATGACTTAGGTTAATCTGGTTTAAACACTGTCTCTTTAAATTGACTCCGCTAAGTCTGACTTCGGCAAAGTTGCGTTCACCTCGATTATACAGTTCGATTAGATGTTCACGATCGGTTAAGGCATTACTACTCATAAAATAACTAAATTGTTCTGGAAGGTGATTTCCAGAGAATGGGTTGGGGAAAATTACTGAACAGGGAGCGACTGGGAATTTTTGCGAATAAATAGAAATTTTCAACCAATTACGGGCTTAAAATCCCTATTGGCAATCACTAAAACGGGTAAATAACTACAAGAATCGGGGTTCAATACCAAAAACAACCTCTACCTAAACCTGCCACTTGTTGCCAGCCAGGTCTAGGCATTAAATTAGAGAAGTCTTGTGCGTCAGTTTTTCTGACTGAATCTACTGCCTCGCCGATGTCTTGACTCGGTATCATACAGTTGAATTTGTTAGGTCTGCTTAGTCAGTCCGGTAGCCAAGAGGCTAAAACTCTTAATCACCAGATTTCGGGGACTCTCCAGTTGAGCAATCATAAAACTTCGTCAAAGTCAATCCCTCTTAGGGATGAACTGCCCGATCCTATTCCCTGAAGCCTTGGTTTAATGAGTCTATCAGGTTGTGGTCTGTTTTGGCAAGAGGGGTTAATGGCTTTTTCATCAATTCGCCAAAAGGCTTGATTTTCCCTAGGGGATAATTGTATAGACTGGTCATCTCAATATTGTCTGAGACTGGGGGCAGATTGAGGAGATAAATATCGGTCAATTGATTTTTTAAAGATGGGATTAGAGCTGCTGTGGAAGTCAACTAAATTGTCGATGGTAAACGGAAAAGGTCGAATTATAGTAATCATAGCAATTATCGTCGATTGGGTTGACCCAAGGAAACCCAACAAAAAGATTCAGACAGATTTAGATTTTGGCTGTTGGGTTGCGCTTTTCCCTGAGAATTGAGAGGTTTTCTTTAACATATTTATTCCCTCAAACCAAGCTAGGGACTGCACCTAGTTTTTTACACACAATTCCTGATGGTTTAAAATAGCTTCTGATACCTGAATGAGTAGAAAAGCGATCGCATCTTGATGATCCGCGTCGGTTAAAATGGTTTCGAGGGTGCTAGGGGTGGGAATTTCGTCCCCATCTGCCAACATAAAGGAAATATGACCTTTTAAGGCTTCAGTTGCCATTTTTTTCGCTTCTTCGATGGTTTCTCCTGCACTAATACAACCGGGAAAGTCATAAAATTGTACCCCATAATCACTATGGTTATCTTTATGAACGGTGGCCAAATAATTAATCATTGATTTCTCCTTTATCGTAATTTAATACCTGCTTGTTTTTCGATACTGATTAGGGTTTTAAGGGGAATATCCTTTTTAGGGTGAGGAACAGTCACTTTCCCTTTTTTATGGGGATGTTTAAAATGATGATGACTTCCTGTTGTACCTACTTGATACCATCCCTCATCCTTCAGTTTTTTGATAATTTCTCGACTTTCCAGAATTGATGATTTCTATTTCACCCCCCTAATTGTTGTAAAAGTTGCATCACCTTTTAATAAGTTGCCATATTCTCCTGTTGGCGGAATAATATGGCTGCTTGTTGTAGATCAATTTTTGCTTTTTCGGATTGTCCTAATATGGCATATAAAATACCACGATTGGCGTAAGCCAAAGCAAAATTAGGATTAATTCTAATAGCTTGGTTGTAGTCAGAGAGGGCTAATTCGTATTTCTGCAAGTTTTTGTAAAGATTCCCCCGATTGTTGTAAGCCTCAGCAAAATTAGGATTAATGTCAATGGCTTTGCTGTAGTCAGAGAGGGCTAAATCGTATTTCTGCAAGTCTTTGTAAAGATTCCCCCGATTGTAGTAAGCCCCAGCAAAATCAGAATTAATTTTAATAGCTTGGTTGTAGTCAGCTAAAGCTAATTCGTATTTTTGTTGGTCATAGTAAAGATTCCCCCGATTGTTGTAAGCCTCAGCATCATTAGGATTAATTTTAATAGCTTGGTTGTAGTCATCTAATGCTAATTTGTATTTTTGTTGGCGACGGTAAAGATTCCCCCGATTGTAGTAAGCCAAAGCATAATTAGGATTAAGTTCAATAGCTTTGTTGTAGTCATCTAATGCTAATTTGTATTTTTGTTGGTTATAGTAAAGAATACCCCGATTATAATACCAAGCAGCACGGGGAGCGAGATTAATTGCCTGAGTAATTGCGGCTAATTCTTCATCATAGCGTTTTAATTCACTTAATACTACATATTTCTCGTTATAGTGATTGGGGTTATTGGGAACCAGAGAAATCGCCTGATTAATCACCGTTAATGCTTGCTCATAATTTTCTAAATAGCGATAAACAACACTTTGCTTTTGTAAAATACTACTGTGAAAGTTCTTTAAATCTTCCCGTTTAGGTAAGGTATTAATCGCTTGTTGCAAAGCTTCTATAGCTGGTTGATATTTACCTAAATTACCTAACGCAAATCCCTTCCCATACCAAGCTAAATAGACATTCTTGGGGTCATTTTGCTTAATCGCTTCATCAAAGGCTTTAATTGCTTCCTCATACCTCCGTAACCGCCATAATTGTCCCCCCCTTTCTATCCAAATATCCGCCGTCGCATTGGTATTAGGAACAATAACACCAGTAATCGCTTGAATAATTTCTTGTTGTTGTTGCGGACTAACTTGGGGTTGAGCAGTGGTTAATAATTGCGGTTTTACCTTCAATCTTTCTTGCAATCCGATAAAAGTGCTAATGGGAATCCCTAAACTAAACCCTAACTGAATTTCCGTTACCCCTGCTGTTTCCGAACTTCCATGAATCCCTATTACTCTCCCCTGGGAGTCTAAGACTGCACCGCCACTCATGCCCCGAAATGTGATGCTGGTATAAACTAATTCATACCCTCCGGTTAAAGAAGCAACACTTTGTAATGTTCCACTTTGTTGCGTGCTTAAGTCACTTTGGCGGGTTTGTAGTAATCCCGTTTCTTTATCGTGAATTCTACCGCCACTAAACAACCATTTCGAGGGATTTTGTCCAATTTTAGGGAAGCCTGCCGCAAAAACAAAATCACCGCTATTTGGGTTATAATTCGCTATTTCCGCAACGGGATAATTGTCTCGGCTTTCAAACTGAAAAACTGCTAAATCTACCCCTTCCTGCCGGATGATGGTGCTTTTCTCGATGTTTCGAGTTTTGCCGTCGCTGGTGACGACGGTGTAGGTGTGATCGGCACATCTGGTGGTGCCTTTGATTTTTTCGCAGAAGACGTGATCGGCGGTTAAAACCGTGTAAATATTCCCTTTTTTAGCGATAATGACACCGCTACCGTTTCCACCGCTCGTACTATCAATCCGGACGGTGAAACCCTTCGCTTTTGTTTCTAATTCGGCGATATAGTCAGTAGGGGCGGTGGTTTCTATATCGGGGTTCACCGGCGGTAGGGGTAGGTTATAGGCGCTGAGGATTTCGGGCCGGATGTAGGTTAATAGGGTATGAAGGGAAATGCCCCAATTAACCGCTCTCATCTGTTGGATTTCTGCGTCTGTGGGTTTTGTGCCGTCCTCGTAGATGTAGTTAGAGAGAATCGGATGGGCCGATCGCCCGTTAATGCCGATTAACTCCCCATCGACAAAAATGCCGCCGCCGCTCATTCCCTGCACGATATCGCCACTATAACCGACGCTGTAGCCATCCCGGAGGGGTCGATCGCTGACCTGTTCGAGGGTTCCCTTTGTCGTCCGATACTGTCCCGTTTCGGCAACATATCCCGCAGCCACCACTTCTAAACCGATCTCGTCTTGATTGATGGTAAACTTCGCGATGGTGGCGATCGCATAATTCCTGGTATCGCTAAACTCTAGCAGGGCGAGATCTTGATTCTCCGATAGGGAATTGGGGACAATGCGGGCCGCACGGCTGTGGCCGTCGTAAGTTTGTACCTGTAGGGTTTTCGTGTTGCGGGTAACGTGGGCGTTGGTTAGGATAAGGTAATTATCGCCTTTTTTAGCAATAATCGTCCCCGATCCCCGATTTGTCTCGCTAGTAATCCGAACGGTGACTCGTTGTAGGAATTGCTCCTCGGTAAGCTCCCGATCGCCCTGTGCCGTCAGAATGGGATGATTAGAAATATTTCCGGCAGCCGGGGTGACAAGGGTTAACCCGGGTTGAGGCAGTAGGGAGAAAAGAAGGATGAGGGCGATCGAAGGTTTGATCATTGTTGTTACCTAGGGTTTGCTGAATAAATGTGAAATGTAGGCAAGGTAAGAGTTTTGTCGTTTTTCTCGTGAAACAGGTGCAAGATTTTGAGAGAATCGTGCTTCAAAACCTTGCGTCTTCATCGGCCCGGATCCTGTAGGGGCGAAGCATTCGGGCAATAACCTATCGGTGAAACCGGAGATTTTCTATCCGAATGCTTCGCCCGTACTTTTTCAGCAAGCCTTACCTTGCTATTTTAAGTAGTAAGAACGAAGAAAAAAGAAGATACCGGAGGTGGTGAGAAGTGCGATCGCTGGGGGAATAATCGGAACCCAGAGACCGAAATAACTAAAGAGAAGCCAACCGATACCAGTAAGGGAAATCACAGCGATCGCCACTGTCAAAAGTACCGTTTTTACCCGAAGAAAACGCCACGTTAATAATCCCCCCACCAGGGACCAACCCAACACCCAGAAAGCCTCCTGTAGGGGATTCCAGAAAGCGATCGAGGTACGTTTTCCTGTCATTGTATCGAGAATTTGACTGACTGCGTGCGCGTGCAAATAAACCCCCGGAATTGCTTCCGATGGGTTGCGACTAAAGGGGGTTAAAAAATCATCAATCCCGGGTTCTGTTACTCCAATCAGGACAATTTTTTCCCGGACTGATTCGGAATTAAAACGCGGATCTAAAACCTGTCGGAGAGATTTTTTCGGGGCAATTTTTATGATTGCATCGATGCCATTATCGGCGATTCGACGGTAAGCGAGCATAACTTGACGGCCGGATCGGGTATCGGATTGACTGGTTCTGTAGGGGCCGCGGTTGGATTGTAGCCAGTCACCGAGATGAGTATCCCCGATATTAATTTCTAGAATTCCCCGCTCCAGTTTATTGCAGTCAAAATCTTGATTCTGGGATTCTAGATATCGTTTGGCAATTAGGAGACTAAAACTAGGAGCATAATCTTTAAAATTACAGGACATTGAGTCAACTTTGGCCAAAGAATCCGGGGGAAGACAGGGAGAGGTGCGATCGAGTTTTGCCTGATATAAAAAACGACGAATTCGGGGAACTCCGGCAATGGTTTCGTCTGGGACTATGTTACTAAAACCACTCTGATTTTTTGGCAGTTCCGGGGGTGGGGGAAATCCGTCTGGTTGTGGGTAATTATTGAACTTACAAATCGAGATAAAATTAGGAGTATTTTGTAATTGTTTGGCTAGGGGTGGATAATCTTGACTGGCAGCGATGGGACGGAGGATATCTAAGGCGATAATTTGCGGTTCGTAGGGCAGTAATTTATTTAAAAGCTGCGATAATGCTTCTCCTGCGAGGGAACGTTTTTGATCGCTTCCTGGTATTGTTGGTCTTTTCATCCCCATGCGATCTTGATAGGCCCAATCTTGGCGATCGATGGTAATAATTAATAATCTTTCGTCGGGTTTATCTTTGGGTTTTAGTTGCATCAGACGATCATAAATATTTAATTCTAAGGGTTCTAAAATTCCTGTTTCTCTTATTGCCAAGACTGTCATGGCTACGGCTAAACCTAAACCGAAAGTTAGAGCGAATCGTCGCCAATTTTTAGGGGGTTTACTGAAACTATGCCAAGTGGGGGGTTCTTCGGTGGGATTGGGGCAAACTACGGGCAGCCAACTGGCACAGGGATAGTCTTTTTCCCAGTCATCGTGGAGATTTTTTTGGGCTTCATGTACGGCGCTATAGAGAGATTTATTATTGGTAAAAGCGGTTAAAAAGTATTGCAGAAATTTGGGAGAAACAGGATCGGGTAATTTCTCGCGCATAAAGATTAGATGGGGTAATGCCATCCCTTTTTCCCGTGATAGTTGTTGTGCTAAACCGATACCATCACAGGAGTTAAATATCGCTAACTTTAACCCGTTTTTAGTGGCTTCTCCCAGAGAAAAGCTAAAATCAGCTATCTTTAATTTATGAGTTTCTGTTAGTTGAATTTCGCAATCTTGGCCATCTTCTGTACTGGCACTATGACCGCTAAAAAAGAGAATATTCCAAGTTTCTTGACGCAATAACTGATTTAATTTTTGCGGGTGAGGGGCTTTTTCCCAGATAATTTCGGCTCCTGCTTTTCCCGCAATATCGTCTAAGGTTTTGCGATCTTCTTCGAGAAATCTTAAGTCGGTGGCATAGCCTAAAATGGCTAAAATCCGAATTTTTTCATGATTTCTTAATTGTCTGGTTAAGGTATCGTATTCTGAGACAATAATGGCTATATCTGCGCCAGTATTTTGGAGAATTTCCCATTTTTCCCAGGGGAATCTTTGCAGCCAAATATTATCGGTTTGTAACCAGATACGAAAGTTATTGCCAGAGCGCAGAATTGCGGTTTTGATCGGTTCAAATTCTGGGCTATTATTCAACCATCTGTTTAAGTTATCCTCAAATAATTTGGCTTTTTCTTGGCAGTTTTTAAAAACTAAATTCTGCTGAGAACTATTGGTAATTTGTTGGGGATTGCTATCTTTTAAGACTTTAAAAAATCCCTCTAATTCACTATAGTGACGTTGCCATTGACGGTAAAGAGTTAATAACTCTAAATTAGCTGGTAGCCTTGCTTTGATCACAGTTTGGGGACGAGAATTAAGATCGGGACGAATTTCTAATTTTACTTTAAATCCCCGATCAAATGTGCCATCTAGTTCGAGAGTTAAGAGTTTAATCATTAAGTTTTTCCTCGCTTATACTTGTAAATATTCGGTGACTCTTGCCGATTCTAAGGCCACTTCAATGAAGAATTTATCCCCCAATTCAGCATCAAATCGATAACGAATAAATTCATCGTTATCTGTGGCAATTACTTCTCGAAAAACCTGACCAGTTTCGGTGAGAATAGTTAATTTTAAATGGGGGGGTAAAGTGCTTGTTTCTCCCGTGGGGTAAACAGTCGCTTGCAGGCTAAATACTTCTTCAATTTTAGCGATAGTAATCATCAAAGCGAGGGGATTTCCCAGTAATTCTACTCCTAAATCTTTGATGCGTTTAATTTCTGTATTTTTGAATGCTGGAACCAGTGACAGTGAGCTAAAATCGAGGACACTTTGCCAATCAATGGGGAAATTATCAGTAAACCAATTGGTTAACTTGACGGGGGATTTTTGCCGACGGGTCATTAAAATTTTTCTCCAGTTACTATTGACGATAACTGCTGCCCATTCTTGAAAAGTAACGGCTTTTCTGGGAAAGATTAACTGAGGATTAGCTAAGATGTCTAGTAAGGTTGTCAATCTATCTAAAGATAGTTTTTCCTCCATCTTTTCCCGTTCAATCTTAACTGCTTGTAATTGACACTCTCCCCATAAATCTAAAGAATCTGCTCCTGATTGCAGTTGATTTCTCGGTAGAGAGTAGTTAAGATTACGCTTAATATATTGTCCTTTTTCCTTAATATCTTTATGGGTAGTATAACCCCAAATTCTTAGATAACTTTCGGCAGTGTTTACCTGTACCGCTAGATAATAATCACCAATTAATTGAGGAATATCTACCCATTCTTTAGGAATTTCGATCGCTTCTAGATCCAGAGTTTCGCTGGCAATAACTATTACTGACTTTTCGTCTAATTTAACGGTAAAACCATTAACTCCTAGTTGCCAGAAATCCTCTTGATTTTCTACTAAGCTAACCCCAGGCATCCCTGACTGTAGATAGTTAAAAATAACTTGTTGACAGAGATAATTAATATAAAATCTCTGACGAATACTGGCATCAGTAAAACTGGCACTTTTTGCCCAACTTATCTCTTGAATATCTGCGGGTATTTCTAGCCAAATGCTATCAGGAGTTAGTTCTAACCAATCATTAACCATAATTAATCCTCCTGAGTTGTTGCGCTGGTTTGATAGTAGTATGTTAGCCATGGTTCTATTGCCTTACTAATAACTTCTCTATCGTGGGACTGGGAAGGAATATGCAGGTTTTCGCTGGCCCAGGGTAAAAACTTTTTAGCGAGGTGACGATAAACTTTATCCAGTTCCCTAGAAACCTGATATTGTTTGATAACTACCGTGGTAATTTCTGTAATCTTAGCGGCAATTGCCACTTGTCCCAACCCTGAACCATAAGTCATCTCTAGAATTAACTGAATTTGCGGATGCAGTTTTGCCTGTTGCGGCTGCTGACAAATCTGTTGAATTTCTGCGCGTAACCAAGCTAGAATTTTTTGGTGGTTTTGTTGCGACTCGCGAAAATTTTCCGCCGCTTCTAATTGCTGCCAAGGGTTATTATGGAGAGTATCTTCGATCATTTCTTCCCTCGTGCTACTTTCCTCACCCCCTAAAGGTTGCTGTAAGGAAATTGTTTTTCCTTGGGGAAATAAATAATCAGAAATAGCTTGTCCCGCATCCTTTAACCATCGGGTAATTGTCGCAGAATTGATTTTGATGGTAGAGTGGCTATCCGAGTTATAAGCAGCGGCGATTTTTTGCCAGATTTCTGGACTAGGTTCCTGAATTTTACCATCGGTTTTTATTTTTGCCTGGGCATAAATTTCTTTATAGTAATCCCAAGCTAAAAGGTAATTTTCGAGAGTTTCTCCCACTAATCCCCTCGCCTGGAGAGCTTGGCTGAGACGCGCTCCGGTAGAATTAAGTAGTAGGCTCCAAGTATTATGGCCGAATGCTTGACTAATCTGACGGATGCGATCGATTAAGCGATATTTAATCCTCTGATTGGCAAAATTATCGAAGCGAGTGGAGAATAAAGGCTTAAAGTCAGCTAAGATAGCCTCAAAACCAAGAATTCCTTCGTTAAAGTAGTCTTCGATCTGATAATCTAGTTTAGCTTGATATTTTTGATAGATTTCGGCAGCAGCCCAGTAGCAAGGTTCCTGCAAATAAGCGTATAAATGCCCACGAAAAAGATGATTTTGGGAACCGGGATTCTGATACTGTTGCTGAAAGAATAGGGCCAAATACTCCTCTGAATCGACATTAGGATCGATTTGGCCATAGCTTTCCATGTTACGACGCAAACGCCGATCGCAATTCCATTGTGTCCTATTTTGCTGCAAAACTAAAAAGCAACAAAACTTCTCCAGCAAAGTCTCTCGTTTTTTCATCTAGCTACTCCCCGTGGAGGTCAACTAAACTCTCTATCGTTCCACTTCGAGATTTTATGCAGTATTATAGCAGTTATCTTAATGGTGAGGTACAAATTTTTCGTTTTGAGGAGTCGAGAGTCTGGGGAGTCAGGAGTGAGGAGACGATTGTGCAAACGTTTGTATTAATTTAAGAGTCACTGATAATTAGGGTTTGCTGAAAAAGTTTGTTGGTGGGGTTAGGAGTCATACTAAATCCGGTTATTAAAGAATGATTATTTATTCTCCCTTTTGCCTATTGCAAGAGTGCATGAGTGCCTGTCCTGATATGTAGCATAAAGGGATTGGGGGAGATTCGGCTAATCTAAAAATAAGCGATTTAAATACGTCTTAGCTTACAATTATTATTAACTTCGATCAAACAGGGAGTTTCCCAAGTAAGTCCACCCAGTCAGGTTACTTGAGAATTTGGCTGACAAGTTGGGGGTGAAACGGGTATCTCTTTAGTGACCAAAGGTTCAGCACCAGCTAATATTAAAGTTGCTATTGAATGGGAATTTAACCAAGATAAGGGAGGTTAGTATGCAAGTTCAAGTCGAAAAACGGTATTATACACCTGAAGAATATTGTCAGCTAGAAGAAACAGCAGCATACAAAAATGAATATCTAGATGGAGAAATTATTCCCATGGTAGGAGCAACTACTAATCATAATCTGATTGCTTTGAATTTCTGTAAAAATTTTCCAGCTAAGATTAATAATGAAGATTATTGGACTTTCATGAGTGATGTCCGGTTATGGATGCCAATATACCGCTTTTATACTTATCCTGATGTCATGGTGATTAAAGGCAAACCATTATATGAAGGAAAAGGCACAAATACTGTAACTAATGCGTTAATCATTGTCGAGGTTTTATCAAAATCAACTAGAGATTATGATCGCACTGATAAGTTTAAGTTTTATCGTTCAATTCCTGACTTTAAGGAATATATTTTGATCGATCAATACCGTTATTATGTGGAACAATTTTATCAACAAAATAATGGAGAATGGTTATTTAAAGCATCTGAATCAGAGAATGATGTTTTAAGGTTTTATTCTGTGGATTTTCAAATCTCATTGCTGGATATTTATCAACGAATTGATTTTAATTTAAGTGAAGAATAAGGATTAAATCCCATCTCAATTATAGCGTTTTTCAGTCTGCTGAGGTACAAAAGTTATGGGTTTTAGGCAAAAGGCAAGAGGCAAAAGGGAAGAAAATAGGTGTACCTCACTAGCTTAGGAAACGCTATATCTACCAAAATCAGTTGATATTGCGATTCTCAAGATCAAGAAGGAAACCCAACAAAAAAATAAGAGGATGGGAATAGCGATCGCCTTTTTTAAAATCCTACAGTAATCATTTTTCCATAGCTCCTTTGCTTCCTTGTAGCCTTGTTTGATTTGCACTGTGAATTTATCTGTCACCAGTAAGACTTTTGATAATCTTTTTAGCCAATCGCTCATTAATTTCTCGATGTCTGGGAATTGGTTCTGTTTTTCCAGTATCTGGATTATGGTAAATATCATGTTTCCCTCCACGTCTAATCAAGTAGCAGCCAGCTTGCTCCAATTGTGCAATTAAATCATGTCTTTTTATGCGAATTCAAACTCTGCAACTCTCTTGATTCCGGGGATTTCTTCCGTAGTAAATGTTCTGTAGAGATCGATCAGGTTTTCGATTAATTCTTCTAAGTCAACACCTTGGGTCCAATGATCGGGAAATTCATTCAAATAGCCCAAGAACATCCCATCTGATTCTTTCCAATATGTATATGGAATCCTCATGGTGAAATCCTCATTCTGCGTTGCTAACGATATTAAGTTGACCCCTATTATAACGGAATTGCTCTCAAGCCACGATCAGCTTTATTATCAGGGTTGGCAGCGAGATTGCCGCCTGACACTTCGTTAATGCAGCCGACAAAATTTGCGATCGCTCATTCAGACGGATTTAGGTGTTGGCTGTTGGGTTTCGCTTTCCCCTAAAATTGAGAGGTTTTCTTTAACCCATTGATTCGCTCAACCCAACCGACGGACTCAACCCAAGAAAAAGGACTAGACCGCGCCTAATAGCCGTAGGAATTCCATAACCTTTTCATATAACGCCGCGTTTCCTTGCTGGCGGTACAGTTCGGCGGCTTGTCGCAAATCTCTGATCGCTTTTTCCCTTTCTTGTCGAGAGTAATAAAGAAGCCCCCGAAAGCCGTAAGCCATTGCGTATCGGGGATTAATGTTGATCGCCTGATTGTAATCGGACAGAGCGAGGTCTGGTTTCCCCTGTTCTTTGTAAAGATTCCCGCGATTGAGGTAAGCCTCAGCGAATCGGGGATTAATGTTGAGCGCCTGATTGTAATCGGACAGAGCGAGGTCTGGTTTCCCCTGTTGTCGGTAAAGACCCCCGCGATTGAGGTAAGCGATTGCGTCTCGGGGATTAATGTTGAGCGCCTGATTGAAATCGGACAGAGCGAGGTCTGGTTTCCCCTGTTCTTTGTAAAGATTCCCGCGATTGCGGTAAGCGATTGCGTCTCGGGGATTAATGTTGAGCGCCTGATTGTAATCGGACAGGGCGAGGTCTGGTTTCCCCTGTACGGCGTAAAGAAGCCCCCGATTGAGGTAAGCCTCAGCGAATCGGGGATCAATGTTGATCGCTTTGGTGAATTCAGCGAGAGCGAGATCGTATTTTTCCTGTTGGATGTAGCCAACTCCCCGGTTATAGTGGCCGATCGCGTCTTGATTGTTCCCTTGAGCGATCCGGGTTTCGGCTGGTTGTCGGCTCTCTAGCGCCATGACGGGGCGAACAGTCGCGAGGGTGGAAAGGCTGATTAGGCTAACGGTGGTAAGAAGGGCAAAGGATTTCATGGCTAGTTCCTCGGTGGGGATGATTTTAAATTCTACTTAGGGTTGGCTGAATATCGGTGTAAATCCTGCTAAAAAAGGTTTTTGGGCTAAAAAAGCCTAAAAATATTATCCAACAAGGTTTTTAGATTGATTCAGCAACCCCTACTTAATTCATAGGCTGCTTTTTTGGGAATATACAGAATAGGCTTTTTTTGTCTAAAAAGCACTAGGCTACTACTATCTAAAGTAATTAGAAAGTAGTAAGAGCGATCACTTTTTTTTAAATCCTACAGTAATCATAGCAATTATTGTAGGTCAAACTTATCTTTTCTCTTGGTGTAAATCGTCAATTAATTACCTTACTCCTCTTCTCTACTCATTAAAGTAGCGACTAAGAAATTCTTGGGGAGTAATGATTGTAATTTTTTGATTTTTAGCTAATTTAAGGATTTTACCCGGAACTCCTCCCCACAACAATCCTGAAATCCAAACATTGACATCTAGAACAACTTTCATGAGTTGGCGCGTCTAATTTGGCGAGCTTCTTTAATCATCTGGCTAATCTCAGCTAGAGTCGGTTGATTGGGGTCTGGTTCCATTGCTTCTAGTCGCTCAAAGAATTGCTCTAGATTGACTTTATCTTGATGAACTTTTTTGAGAATGATGGAGTCTTCCGTCAGGGAAATCATGTATTTATCTCCTGGGTTGAGGCGGGTTTGAACTTCAGGAGGAAGTTCGAGGTTTCCTTCTCGATTGATTTGTATGAGTAGCTCTTTGGTCATCGGCTTCAAAATAAACTTTATTAGCTTTAGCTGTTAAACAGACTTTATAAATAATCTGATCAAGTTAATTATATATATCTTAGCGAATTTTTCAAGCTAGGGCTTGCTACCTTGGAATCTAATCCTGGAATTGATGGCGCTCAGCGATTCGCGTCTGGAGAGGTAATGTTTCTCCCTCTACATTTATACTACCCCAAGAGAGTCCTTCCACAGAATCAATACCACTGGCTACTTGATAACGGATCCAGAACGGTTATTAGCGACGCTTGAGGGAAACCCAACCACACCAATGTCGTCAAGAATGTTGGGTTTACCTCAAACCATTGAATCAAGCAGTTTTCTCCTAATTATTAAATCGCTCAACCAAACCTACAAGCTTCTATCTGATAACTGATAACTGATTAAGACTTCACTCCCAGATTAAAGAAAATCGTTCCCCGACGCACAGAATTTTCGCTACCTTGGCTGCTAATGGTAAGAGAACGCAGATTATTAAATAAAGGCTTAATCGATAATTCTAACACCCGCACGATCGGGAATTTTGCCTCGATTACCGGTTGCAATTGTCGCCAATCGACGTAAAAATAACCATCATTTTCTGCGGGTAAAGCAGTAATTGCCTGTCGAAACTTACCACTACTTAAAATGGGGTTTTTCTGTGCAGATAAAGCTAAACCCATCGCTTCCACAGAACTAGCGATAATTTCATAATTATCGACCCTAGTATGCACTCCCGTCACGATCGTTTCTAGTTGCGCTTTTCCTCCTGGGACCGCCGTGGTTAACTTTGTCCAAGCTGTCACCGTTCGATCGAGTAAAGGCAGATTAACCACATTATAGCCGCGACTGCGGGCCAACTCATCCAAATGAGAGATCGCACTGTCCACCTCTACCCCCATCACCCGTTCCCCTACAAAAACACTATCGGGTTCCATCCCCTTTGAATTAGGCACGAGAGCGAGGCTATATTCGCCTCTAACCCAGCTAAAAATGTCTTCAGGCAAATTTAAACCTAAAGGCGACTGGAAGCGGTTTAAGACCTGTGTTATTAATTCCTGTAGGGGACTATCTGCTTCTAACCCCTCCTCTACCTGAGTCCAAAAACGATTTAAATCGCGACTAGCGGCGACTAAAAGGCTATTTTCGCCGATAAAAGATAATGATCCCACGGGACTAGATAAAATTGGTGCTTGGTCATCCTGTCCTAAGACTCCAATTAAGGCGGTTTGAGCGACTATTCCCCCAGATTTGAGGGAAAAAGCCGTGGCTAATCGTTGTTTTGCTTCGGGACTCTCCGGGACGGGTTGATTAGCGATCCAAGCCGATAACGGAGGTAAATTGCCGTAAACTATAGCTATACGCGGTTCGGTGATATTTTTGAGGGCTTCTCGGTAATCGGGGCTATTTTTTAGGTTTAAATCCGGTACTTGCACGTTATTAAGTGCCTCGCGCAAAACCTTGATATTATTGGCAAAAAGCACCGTATCACCGACGACGGCACTAGCGAGAAAACGATTATTATCTCCTGCGGTCAAGGGACGTTGATAAATGAGGTTAACTCCCTTGTAGAGTTCAAAAACAAGGTCAAATTTGCCCGAAACCGCCTGTTTTGAGTAGGAAGCTTGCAGAAATTCCTTAGCGCGTTCACCATCTTTACTTTGAATTGCCAAAAGATAACCCGGTTGGATACCATTATCGGTATCGCGATCGAAATCTAGGGAAGTAACAGCGAGGGTAATTTCCTCCCCTAACCAAGGTTTGATTTCCTTTTGATAATTTAATCCCGTTTTACCGAGCAGAGTTTTTTCTAAATCCTTAATTTCTTGGTGCGAACGTCGTCGATTAGCCGGTGTAGCGATTAATTGACCAAAAGACTCCAAACGTTCGGGATTGACCAACAAGGATACCATAACCGGGGCCTGTTTCGGCACAAAAATCGCCGCCATCGGTTCCCGCAGCACCCCACCTTTGAGCAAAGACAGAGGACTATCGGCGAGAATCCAAGCAAAACTGGCTGTAGCGACTCCTAGGAGAATGATTACCGTCGCACCTAAAATATAGAAAAACGATCGCAATTTCACAACCTTGTCCCGAGATGAACCATTAGCTATTTTAAGCCAGCAATTGACCCAAGAATTTCGATCGCTACAATTCTTACCAGACTGATAACCGATAACTCGCCACCGATAACTAATTTTTACCAGCCTTTTTCCGCTTGAGCGAGGACATAGTTAGCTACAGCTTCGATATCTTCAGCGCTGAGACGACCACCGAAAGCCGGCATCGCCCCCATACCTTTGGTAACTTGGGTAACGATAGCTTCAACGGAATCTTTGCCATATTTAACTAAATCTTCTTTTTTCAGGGTTTTAGCGGCATTAACCACGTTTTTACCGCCCATGTGGCAGGAAGCGCAGTTAGCACTGAAAATCGAAGCCCCATCAGCTAAAGCGGGACGAGCCATACCGAATGTAACCACAGCCAAGAGCAAGCACAGGGAAATTAATAGTCTTTTCACGATTGGTTCTCCTCTATTTCTTAAGAAATTCCCCAACCATGGTCAGAAAAAACCGGTTTTCTTGTCAAAAGACAAGCTGTCAAACTTGGTGTAGAATTAATCAATGGGACAGTTAAAAGCAAACTTTTACTTTTTTGTCAAAAGACAGGCTGTCAAACTTGTCATCTTCCCTCGTGTAAAGGATTAACAAGCATGAAAAAATTAGGTTTATTGTTCGCTACCGTGGCGCTAGTCGTCTCTAGCTTCTTCTTCAACACTGCCTCCGCTGCTGCGGAAACCTTCACGGTGAAGATGGGCGGTGATGCAGGTACACTACAATTTGATCCCCCCGCCCTCACTATTAAAGCAGGAGATACGGTGAAATGGGTCAATAACAAACTTTCTCCCCATAACATAGTTTTCGATAGCGCCAAGGTTCCCGAAGCCCAAGCCAGCAAATTATCCCATAAAGGTCTGGCTTTTTCCGCCGGTGAGTCCTTTGAAAGCACTTTCAGCGAACCGGGTACTTACACCTACTACTGCGAACCCCATCGCGGCGCCGGTATGGTCGGAACGATTACCGTTCAGTAATTATCCGATTTTAGCCAAAAATAACTCGCGGTTAACTGCCGCGGGTTGTTTTTTGGGAATTATGAATTATGAATTATGAATTATGAATTGGGAAGAATAAATAAAAATAGTCTCCTGACGACCGGCTACTGTCTCCTGTCTCCTATCTCCTATCTCCTGTCTCCTGAAATAT
>NZ_JAJTDH010000059.1:18475-36910 GCF_021300285.1 Microcystis sp. 49638_E5
ATTATGAATTATGAATTATGAATTATGAATTGGGAAGAATAAATAAAAATAGTCTCCTGACGACCGGCTACTGTCTCCTGTCTCCTATCTCCTATCTCCTGTCTCCTGAAATATAAAGTCTCGGTTACAAAACTGACCTCTGAGCAATTCTCACCCCACCATAGAAACAGAAGCCCGTAGGAAAATCAGCCATGAAAGAACACGATGTCGTTATAGTGGGCGGTGGGTTAGCAGGATGCCGCGCCGCCTTAGAAATCAAACGCCTCAACCCGACTATCGATGTTGCTGTCGTTGCCAAAACCCACCCAATTCGTTCCCACTCCGTCGCCGCCCAGGGAGGTATCGCCGCCGCCCTGCAAAACGTTGACCCCAAAGATAATCCCAAGGCCCACGCCTACGATACCGTCAAAGGTTCCGATTTTCTGGCTGACCAGGATGCGGTGGATATCCTCACCCAAGAAGCCCCCGAAGTTATCATCGAATTGGAACATCTAGGCGTGTTATTCTCCCGTCTCGAAGATGGACGCATTGCCCAAAGAGCCTTTGGCGGTCACAGCCATAACCGTGCCTGTTACGCCGCCGATAAAACCGGTCACGCCATGCTGCACGAATTAGTCAGCAATTTACACCGTAATCAGGTAAAAATCTACGATGAATGGTATGTTTTGCGCCTTATCCTCGAAGAAGGTACGGCCAAAGGCGTGGTTATGTACCAAATCGCCACCGGACAGTTAGAAATCCTTCGGGCAAAAGCAATTATGTTCGGGACGGGGGGCTATGGTCGCGTTTATAACACCACCTCCAACGATTTCGCCTGTACGGGGGACGGTTTAGCATTATCGGCCAAAGCGGGTATTCCCCTAGAAGACATGGAATTTGTCCAATTTCACCCCACGGGACTCTATCCCGTCGGTGTTTTAATCTCGGAAGCAGTCCGGGGTGAAGGTGCTTATTTAATCAATAGCGAAGGTCGTCGTTTTATGGAAGACTACGCCCCCTCGCGCATGGAATTAGCCCCCCGGGACATCACTTCCCGGGCCATTACCCTAGAAATTCGCGCCGGCCGGGGGGTAAATCTGGACGGTAGCGCCGGGGGTCCCTTTGTCTATCTGGATTTACGCCATTTAGGCCGGGAAAAAATTATGAGTCGCATTCCCTTCTGTTGGGAGGAGGCCCACCGTCTCGTCGGTGTCGATGCGGTAGAGGAACCGATGCCTGTACGTCCTACAGTTCACTATTGTATGGGCGGCATTCCCGTTAATACCGATGGTCGCGTTCGCTTAAGTGCCGATACGCTAACCGAAGGCTTTTTCTCCGCCGGGGAATGTTCCTGTGTCTCCGTCCACGGGGCCAATCGTTTGGGCAGTAATTCCCTGTTAGAATGTGTGGTCTATGGCAGAAGAACCGGCAAATCGATCGCTAAATACGTCGAAAAACGCGCTTTTCCCGTCTTTAATCCCGATATTTACCTTCAGGATGCTAAAGAGGAAATCACCGCTTTATTGACCAAAAAAGGCACGATTCGCATCGGTCAACTACGTCAGCAATTCCAAGACTGTATGACCCAACATTGCGGCGTTTTTCGCACCGAAGCGACCATGCGCGAGGGAATTAAACAAATCGGCGAATTAAAGCGCCAATACGAGCAGATTTACCTCGATGATAGGGGGGATTGCTGGAATACGGAACTAATCGAGGCCTGGGAATTACAAAGTCTCATGGTGGTGGGGGAAATTATCCTCACCTCTGCCCTCAATCGTCAAGAAAGCCGAGGGGCCCACTCCCGCGAAGATTTTCCCCAACGGGATGACCAAAATTTCCTTCAGCATACCCTCGCCTATTATTCCCCCTCCGGCATCGATATCGACTATATGCCCGTGGTAATTCAGGATTTCACCCCCGTGGAACGTAAGTATTAACCTCTGGTCGGACGGTAAATGTAAAGGAATATTACAAACTCCTTGGCATTTACCGAGATTTAGTTCTATACTAGATAAAGCAACGCGGGATAGAGCAGTCTGGTAGCTCGTCGGGCTCATAACCCGAAGGTCAGTGGTTCAAATCCGCTTCCCGCCATTACTTATAAAGCTAGTTTTAAATAGAGCGGAACGTGATGGGCTTCAAACAGTGCCATTTACAAAATGTTTGAAAGAAGTAGCGGGGATTGAAATCGACCAATCTTAAGTTAGAAAACGGGTTTCTCTAAGAAACCCGTTTTCTGGGTTAGATGTGGTATAACAGAAAAGTGGTTATGTCAGAGGAAAGAGATATGCCATCAATTTTTATTTGTTATTCCCACCAAGACAAAGGATGGAGAGACAGACTGTTAAAATTTCTCGAACCTCTGAATGATGAGGAAAAAATAGTCTGGTCAGATCTCGACATACAACCGGGGGATATTTGGGATGAAAAAATTAAAGACAGTTTATCACAAGTAACAATTGCGATGGTCTTGGTTAGCCAAGATCTGCTTAATTCTCGTTATGTGAAGAATGAAGAATTACCCCGTATTTTGAAAAGACGTGAAGAAGAAGGAGTCGTTATAATTCCTATATTTCTTAGACATTCTACTGTGAAAAGTGTTTCTTTTAAATACACTAATGAAGAGGGAATAGAACAAAGATTTTACTTACATCAATTTCAGTCTCCTAGCAATAATTCTCCCAGCAATCCTCTCTGTGATCTAAAGAAATCAGAATATGAAAAAGTTTTCGTATCCGTTGAGGATAAATTGCGATCGCTGATTGAAGAATCTAAAAAAAAACAGTCTGAACCCTCTAAAAAAGCGGTCCAACCCCTGACCACCTCTGGGTTAGTGGATACGCAACTCCCACCCGTGCGTAGATGGCAAGGACGACGGGAAGAATTGCAAGAACTCCAAACAGCGTTAGGGAATGACCATCTAAGGTTAATCGAGATTACCGCCGCCGGAGGTTATGGTAAAACTGCCCTGGCGAGAAAGTTTACAGATCAATTAACTGCTGATTGGCCGGTATTATGGGTTAATTTTAACCAGCCTTACCCTTTGGCACAGTTCGGACGGTGGTTATTAGAGGAGTTAAAACAAAATTATGATGAAAAATGGAATGATGGGCAATTAATAGACGCAATCAGCAAAGGGTTAACCGCTAAACCCTGTTTATTAGTGTTGAATAATTTGGAAACGGTACTAACTGCCCCAGTAAATTTGGTTTATCAGCAATTCTTGCAAAAATGGTTAAACACAGAAAGCAGCAGTAAGCTATTAGTCACCAGTCGAGAACAGCTAAAATTCCCCGTCAATTTGCAAGATTATTATTATTCTTGGCCTTTAAAAGGGTTAAAAGAAGCGGATGCGATGCGTTATGTCACCGAAGATCACGGCTTAACGGGAAGCGATGAAGAATTAGCCCAATTTGTCGATAAAATGGGAGGTCATCCCCTCTTAATGGAACTGGTTTGTAGTTTGATGAAAGATAAGTTTGGGAAAGGGGTTTCTGTCACCGAGTCGCAAAATTTGGGCTTAAATATGTTTGATGTGGAGGGTTATCACCGCGACACGGAAACCTGTGTTAGAGAAGTGATTACCGCCAGTTTAGCGCGATTATCGAAAGAGTTTAGGGAGAGTTTAACGCGGTTATCGGTATTGCGCGAGAGTTTTGATGACAGGTTAGCCCAGGGGTTAATTCCAGCAATAACTGAGGAAGATTTACGCTATTTAGCTCGTTTATCTTTATTACAAGAATTTCCCCCCGAATACAATGTAAAACGGCGACAGTTTCAGTTTTTGCCTTTAATTTCCATGGTGGTGCAAGATCAAGCAAATCCTGAAATATTGCGATCTGCCCATCAATTAGCCTTAGATTATTATTTAGCTCATTTACCTGTCCCTCCCTGGGAATCCTTGGAAGATTTGAAGGAATATTTAGAGGCGTTTTACCATGCAGGAGCATTGGGAGAATGGCAGTTAGCTTACGATATTTTGAATGAGGAAAGAGGCGGAGAAGGGAAAAATAAATCGGTTGATAGTTTTTTGGATTTACAAGGATTTTATCGTAAGCGAGCAGATTTGTATGAGGAAATTATTGCAGGGAGTCAACGGGAACAAGTTTGTTATCGCAATTCGTTAAATCGTCTGGGTATTTGTTTTTTGAACTTGGGGCAGTATGAAAAAGCGATCGCCTATCACCAGCAATCTCTCGAAATCAGTGAAGCAATGGGCGATCAGCAAGAGGTGGCAATTTCTCTCGGGAATTTAGGCAATTGTTATAATTGCTTGGGACAGTATGAAAAAGCGATCGCCTATCACCAGCAATCTCTCGAAATCAGTGAAGAAATCGGCTATCGGCAAGGGGTGGCAATTTCTCTCGGGAATTTAGGCAATTGTTATAATTGCTTGGGACAGTATGAAAAAGCGATCGCCTATCACCGGCAATGTCTCTACATCAGTAAGGAAATAGAAGATTGGCAAGGGGTGGCAAGTTCTCTCGGTAATTTAGGCAATTGTTATAAGTCCTTGGGGCAGTATGAAAAAGCAATTTTCTATCACCAGAAATGTCACGACATCAGTGAAGCAATGGACGATCGGAAAGGGGTGGCAATTTCTCTCGGGAATTTAGGCAATTGTTATTATGACCTAGGACAGTATGAAAAAGCGATCGACCTCTACCAGCAATATCACGACATCAGTGAAGAAATCAGCTTTCGGCAAGGGGTGGCAATTTCTTTCGGTAATCTAAGCAATTGTTATTCTTCCTTGGGACAGTATGAAAAAGCGATCGCCTATCACCAGCAATCTCTCAACATCAGTGAAGCAATGGGCGATCAGCAAGGGGTAGCATCTTCTCTACATACTATAGGGAGTATATTGCTCAAACTACAAAACTACAGCGAAGCCGAAAGCAAAATTCAAGCATCCTTAGTAATTTCTCAAGATATTGATTATAAATATTTAATCGCCTATAGTTTAAGAGTTCTTGCGGAAATCGCCCACAAAACTAATCGCCCTGAACTTGCCCTCAGTCATTGCCAAGAAGCGCTTGAATTATGCCAAGAATTGGGGATTCCGTTGGTTAAAAATTGTGAGGAATTGTTAGGGCAAATTCAGGCTACATTAGAGAATAATTAAGGTAAATTATTCTCTCAAAAATCAATATTTAACTGAACAAAGCTATGATAAAACTAACTTTAAACGAAGCCCACAGTCAACTTTCTGACCTCCTTAAAGCTGCCTCAAAAGGTGAACAAGTTATTATCCAGAATCATGAAGGTCAAGACTTTCAACTCATTTCTCTTCCTACTACTGTTAAACATCCCCAATATGGAAGCGCAAAAGGCATCGTTAAAATGCTTGACAATTTTGATGATCCCATCGAAGAATTTGAGGAATATATGCCATGAAAATTTTAATGGATACCCACGCCTTTTTATGGTTTATCGAAGGTGATAATAATCTTAGTGATGCTGCTCGTTCTCTGATCGAAAATAATCAATATCAAATTAGAAGGGGATTAGAAACCCAAGCAAAATGAGGAACAATTAATTATGAACATCAAAGATTATCCCTTTGCTCAAGACTTGATTACAGATAATCAAGGTCAGATACAGCAAGTTATTATTAACTTTGAAGACTATCAACAAATAATAGAAACCTATGAAGATACTGGACTCTATCGCGCCATGATAGACGTTAAAGATGAAACTCCCTTAACTTTGGAGGAAGCTTTAATTGAATTAGAAAAAGAATGAAAATCAACTATCTTCCTACTTTTATCAAGGATCTTAAAGATTTAAAAAGTACCTCCTCTTACTCAGTCATAAAAAACCTTGTCTTTACTGATATTTTAGCAGTTAAGCAGCTAAGCGAAATTAACAACCTTAAAAAATTAAAAGGAGAATATAATGCCTATCGTATCCGAATTGGTGACTATAGAATTGGTTTTTTTGTTGAAGAAGATACAATTACATTTGCTCGTGTTCTTCATCGTCGAGAATTCTATCGTTATTTCCCGTAAAATTTCGGTAGATAAAGAATCATTGAAAAGCCTTTGTCGAAATAGCCCACAAAATGAATCACTGCGATCGCGCTCTCAACTACTGCCAACAAGCGCTTGAATTATGCCAAGAATTGGGGATTACCTTGGTTAAAGATTGTGAGGAACTGTTAGGGCAAATTCAAGGAAACTTAGGAGATTCAGACAATAACTTAAAGTAAACCTGAGAAAATTTCAGTTTTTATCTATAAAAAACAATGCCTGCCAAAGATATTTTCCATGACTGTGTAAAACACGCCCTAATCAAAGACGGCTGGACAATTACCCATGACCCCCTACGGATTCGTTTAGCAAGAGGTAAAAACCTGTTTGTTGATTTGGGAGCAGAAAGACTATTAGCCGCAGAAAAGGGAACAGAAAAAATAGCCGTTGAAATTAAGAGCTTTACTCGTCCCTCTGATATGAAAGACCTTGAAGAGGCAGTTGGTTAATTTGTCGTTTATACCCATCTTTTAAAGCGTTATTATCCCGAATATAAACTATTTTTGGCTGTTAGCGAAAACACCTGCAAAACAGTATTTGAAGAAGAAGCAGGTCAAACCTTAATTGAAGATGGTATTATTCAGTTATTTAGTTTTGATCTCAACCAGGAGGTAATTGTACGATGGCTTCCTTAATTGCCCAATATCGGCAAATTATTGAAAAAACATTCCAAGATTATGCCGACTTCCTCGACACCGATCACCAAATCCAAATCGAATTAGTCCTAGATCAAACCCGCGATCGCTATTTATTGGTTGAAACAGGTTGGCAAAATGGTTATCGAATCTACGGAACCCTATTACATATTGATATTATTGATCAAAAAATTTGGATTCAACACGACGGAACTGAGGATGGTATTGCCGATGAATTAGTAGCTGCGGGAATCCCTCAAAACCAGATTATTTTAGCCTTTAAATCCCCTGAAATTAGACCCTATACAGGCTTTGCTGTCGCTTAACTTTCAAATATCATGGACAATTCTCAAAACCGCAATCGCCGCCAAATGAATCACTATTAGAAGAAGATTAGAAACTCTTGATAACCCAAGTCAGCCATGAAAATCACCTACTTTCAGGATACGGATACTCTATACCTAGAGTTCAATAACAATCCCATTGTCGAGACTCAAGAAATCAATGAAAATACCTTGGTCGATCTTGATCAGCAGGGTAATATTTGTGCAATCACCTTGGAACACGCCAAAAGCTTAACGGATCTGAATGCTTTTTCCCTAGAAACTATTGTCGCGCCGACGTGATATAATATATATGACATTTGGGCGCAGATTCCTTGTGACCCTATAATCGGACAAATTCGTTATTATCAATGACAACAACTTTAATCAATCACATTGAAATTACCCCAGAAACCTGTGGCGGTAAACCGCGCATCGCAGGTCATCGCATCAAAGTCCAAGATGTCGTTATTTGGCACGAACGCCTGGGAATGTCACCCGATGAAATTGTTTATCATTATCCCAGCATTACTTTAGCTGATGTTTACGCGGCCCTTTCTTACTATCACGATCACCTTGAAGAAATTAGACAACAAATCACAGATGATGATACCTTTGCCAAGGAAATGCAAGCTAAAACACCTTCTCTAGTCCAAGAAAAACTAAAAAAAATGAATGGGCAATAAAATTAAATTTCACCTTGATGAAAATGTAAGCTATAGCATTGCTCTTGGATTGCGCCAGCGAGGCCTTGATGTTACTACCACTCCAGAAGAAAATTTATTGGGGGTATCTGATGAAGTACAATTGCAATTTGCTTTATCCAATGGTCGCGTGATTTTTACTCAAGATACTGATTTTTTAAGAATCAATCAACTAGCACGTTGCTTCAAGTCAGAAAAATTCCCCTCTATCCGTCCCAACCTAATCGAGACTATTGCTCACTGACTAAATAACGCGATCGCCGAATCATAAAACAATGCCTGCCAAAGATATTTTCCATGATTGTGTAAAACACGCCCTAATCAAAGATGGCTGGATAGTTACCGATGATCCCTTAAGTCTTAAAATTGGCAAAAAAGACTTGTTTATTGATCTAGCAGAGGAACTGTTAACACAAATTGATACCCCCTAGTCCCCAAAAGAAGAATCTCCCCATGAGTAACCCTATTATCATTGAAACTGACTTAAAAGATATTCTCGCTAAACTTGACAATCGGTTAGAGCGAATCGAAACAAAACTAGAAGTATTACCGAAAATAGAGGCCGAAGTTTCCCAACTCAAAGAAGATGTCAAAGACTTGAAAGAAAGGGCAACGGCTCAAATATGGGCTTTGATAGTCACTGTTATCGGTGCAACTGTTGCAGCAATTATCAAATTCGGTTTTTTAACTAAAACTTAAATCATCATTAAAAACTAAGTTGGAACTAGACAAGTTCCAACCAGTAACAAAAAATTGACCTTGAAGATTAACGACGGATTGGTGCCATCGCACCGTCGGCGGCGGCGCGAAAAGGTTCCACTGCCTCGCTATAATCGATCGGTAAAATAGCCACCACGTTATCGTGAGGACGGGGAATAATTACCCAGGTTTCTAAAGCTGCCCCCTCGGTTTTATTGACGGCTTCAATGCCGGCAGCCATAGCGGTTTTTACCTCCTGTACATCCCCACGAATATTGAGGGTAAAACGGGCGCTTCCTGCCCTTAAATAACCAACAATCGTGATCCGTCCTGCTTTTACCATCGCATCGGCGGCCGCTAGAATACCGGGGAAACCTTTGGTCTCGATCGATCCCACCGCGGGTTGGGCTGTCATAAATTAACTCCTAATAACAAAAATCAGATAAGTTCAATTGATAGAATCCAATCTATTTTCCAGTCTTTAACTATAGTCTAGTTTGGGGCAAATCGCTAGGGAAATTAACTGCGAAAACGGTCTGACTTAGCCGTATGCTGCACTGGTAAAACCGCCAGTACATTTTCTGGAGGATTCGGTACGATGTAATGACTGACCACATTGCCACCAAAAGCGGTCATCGCCGCCGCTAATCCTGCCTCTACTGCCGGTTTAACCTCGGAAATCGGACCGCGAATCGCCACTAAAAATTCGCCCCTTTCCGCTAGATCAAAATAAACTAGGGTGACTCGTCCCCCTTTAACCATGGCATCCGCCGCCGCTAAAACGGGGGGAAAACCCAACGTTTGAATGACTCCGACCGCCTCGGGCATTTTTCCTGATCTCCTGCGAAAGCAACTTTACATTATACCCCGAACCTGTCTTTATATTTTCTTCTGCAAATCCCCGACCGATCGAGCCTGTTTTTTCTCTAAATACTGTTGATGGGACTGATCGGCCAGATAATAATCTCCTGCGGGTTCGATCAAAGTAACGATATCTTGCTGAAACTTTGCCGATAGTTGTAGTTGACGCTTGGAAGCAGTGGCGATTAACTTTTGTTCCGGGGTGTGATAAAAAATAATCGATCGATATTGTTCTCCCCGGTCCGGTCCTTGGCGATTTAACTGAGTCGGATCATGGATTGACCAAAAAACAGCTAATAACGCCTCGTAGCTTATTTCTTGGGGATTATATTCAATTTGTGCCACTTCCGCATGACCGGTAATTCGCGATAACACATCGAGATAACTAGGATTGGGAAAATTTCCCCCCATATAACCCACAGAAGTCGCTAAAACCCCTGGTAAACGCCGAAATGCGTCCTCGGTTTTCCAAAAACAGCCGGCCCCAAAGGTGGCTTTTTCGCCGTTATTCATTTCTCCTCACATCCTTGGCAAATTCTACAACTGCTTTTGTAATTGTCTCGCTTAAATTAGCATAAACTTTGGCAAAAGGGGGAGCTTTTTCGGTTAATCCTAGGATATCCGCCGTTACTAACACCTGACCATCACAATCTTCCCCCGCACCGATACCAATCGTCGGGATAGTCAATTTATCGGTAATAGTAGCGGCTAAATTGGCGGGAATATGTTCCAAAACCAGGGCAAATACTCCCGCTTTCTCCAAGGCTAAAGCTTCCTCGATTAGTCTTTGTGCATCCGATGGGGTTTTTCCCTGCTGACGGTATCCTAAGCGATGGACTGACTGGGGAGTTAATCCGATATGACCCATAACAGGGATGCCTATCTCGGTTAAACGGCTAATCGTCTCGATCATAGCGGGATAACCTCCCTCTAATTTTACCCCTTGTACTCCCGCTTCCTTTAACATCCTTCCGGCGGAGTGAATTGCCTGACTGACACTTTCCTGATAGCTGAGAAAAGGCAAATCACAGACAACTAAAGCTTGTTTTACCCCGCGAGACACGGCCGCTGCATGGTGAATCATCGCCTCTAGGGTGATCGGTAAAGTGGTAGGATAGCCCAAAGCGGTCATAGCTAAGGAATCACCCACCAAGATAATATCAATTCCTGCTCGATCGAGCAGTCGCGCGATCGGATAATCCCAAGCTGTGAGGGTGACAATCGCGCGTTTTTGCTGTTTCCACTCGATTAATTTGCTGGTGGTGACTGCCATTCTTTATTCACTGCGGACAGCTTCGAGGATACGGGAAAAATAGAAACGAGTGCTAGTCATACTCGTCCGTTCAATTTTAAAGCCATTTTCGTTGAGAGCGGCGACAATAGTTTTTTCCTTGTGTTGATAAGCGCGAGTGGTTTTACTCGGACCGGGGAAAAATTGACCAATTTTCTTGAGAATGGTTAATAAACAGGTTTTAGGGGCAAAACTGAGGATTAAACGGGATTGAGCTAGGGTTCCCAAGTGTTTAATCATGCCTAATGCTTCTTCTGTGGGATAGTGAATGAGAACATCAAGACAGATGACTGTGTGATATTGGCCGGTTAATGCTTCTAAATCTTGAACGGCAAAGGTGAGTTTACTGGTATCTGCTAACTCTTTGGCCGCTCTTTCCTTGGCTTCTGTCACCATTTTCTCGGAAATATCACTGGCGAAAATAGTTGCGCCCGCTTTAGCGAGGGGAATACTAAGACTACCGACTCCACAACCGGCATCACAGATCGAGAGATTAGGCAAATTGTCATCACTTTCTAACCAACCGATAACGGTATCGATCGTCTGTTGATGACCGATGCGAATATCTTTTTGTACTTTGTTAACTTCGCCATCCCCATAAATCCGGCGCCAGCGATCGAATCCCGTGGCGTTAAAATAGTCCTTGACTATGGCTTTATCGTCTAATGTGTTGGTCATAAGGAAATCTAAACGAGCGGAGATGGTTATTAGTTTATCCTACCGTGAAAGCCAGTTTTCCGACTGAATCATTCAGGGTTGCCGTTAGAACATAAGTATTATTTTGTTTCCCCGTGCTGCCAAGCATTGTCAAAGATTTGTAAATTTTTTAACCAAAATCCTTGAGGTAATGTTAGGCTGATCGCAGGAGAAAAAACACAGCTTAATAGCGATTAAATATAAGGTGAGGGTTTTAAACTTATATGATCGGTTTAAGCCCAAATACATAAAAAAATTGATTGAGATTCCCTAACCTAGTTCCGTTGTTTCCCAGAGCCTGAATTACTAGAAAAAATTTAACACCGCCAGGGCTGGAGTCCAGAAACAACGGCACTTAGAGACTGAAGTGAACTTAGGAAAATGGTTTCCCAAACCGTGAACATTTTGAGGGTGGGTAATTAACTGACTCATCTTTTGCCGAACCATCCTGAACAATTAAAGGATGGTTAGACCAGTGGTTGATGATTGAAAAATCTTCGATAAAAAGGCTGGTGGTTAAGCCATTTTTCCGCGATTGTATTAGCTAAAATATCCATTTTTTGGAGGTATTTTTTATGTCTGGACAAGCGAGTTTTCCCATCCCCAGTACCGCATCAAATGAAGAAACCACGGGGCGATATATTGTTACTTTCCAAGATGGAGCAACCCCGGAAGGAATCGCCGCCCTGCGAGATGTGGCGGGGATATCTGCCTTGCCCGATGCCCGGGACTTTGCCGATTCGGCCATGGACAGTTCAGAACTAGATGCGGCGGGAGGGGGAACCTTTCCGACTTTGGGGGTGGCAGTGGTTTCCCTGGATGACTTAGCCTTGAGCGGTGTCATGAACATAGCGGGGGAAAGTTCGGCAATTTTAGCGATCGAACCCGAACGAATTTACTATGCAATCGAGGAGGGTTTATCCTCGGAATACCTCAAGGGTTATCGCGATGCCGTCAATCATCTTTATGAACAGTCCAAGGCTAAAAAAGAGCCGGGAGATAAGGATCTCGCAGCCCTAGCCTTTCTCGATGATGCCCAATCCACTTGGGGATTAAAAGCCACGAAAGTAATCAATTCCCTTGGTCGCACTGGTCGCGGCATTAATGTGGCTGTACTAGATACGGGTATGGATTTAAAGCATCCCGACTTTTTCGGGCGATCGATCCAAAGTCAGTCTTTTGTACCAGGAGAAGCGGTGCAGGATGGTCACGGTCACGGCACTCACTGTATCGGTACCGCCTGCGGATTTAAAAATGTCAACGGTCGCCGCTACGGGGTCGCCTACGAAGCCACCATTTATGCGGGCAAAGTTCTCAGTAATGCTGGCAGTGGCTCCCAAAGTTGGATTCTCGCCGGCATGGAATGGGCGATCGCCAGTCGCTGTGCGGTGATTTCTATGTCCTTGGGCAATACAGTTCCAACTCCTTCCACTGCCTACGAAACTATCGGTCGTCGCGCTCTGCAAAATGGTTGTTTGATTATCGCGGCGGCCGGCAATCACCGGCCTGGTACTGTGGGTCAACCGGCTAATAGTCCCTCAATTATGGCCGTGGCGGCGATCAATAGTAATCTGCGATTAGCTTCTTTTTCCTGTGGTTCTGGTACTGCCCAAGGTGCTAACGTAGATATCGCCGGCCCCGGGGTGGCGATCTATTCTTCTGTACCGATGCCCCGACGTTACGACGTTTTTAACGGCACTAGCATGGCTACCCCTCATGTGGCCGGGATTGCTGCTCTCCACGCTCAAGCTTCGGGAGTGCGCGGGGCGCAACTCTGGCAGTTACTCACCTCGAAAGCCTTGCGACTGTCCATTCCCACCGTTGATGTGGGCAGTGGACTGGTCCAAGCGCCTTAGCAGTCAGTATTGAGGAGTCAGGAGTTAGGAGTTAGGAGTTAGGAGATTATTTTTATTTATTCTCCCCACTTCCCCTGCTCCCCACTTCCCCGCTCCCATCTCCTGACTCCTGCTCATCTTTTTACTTTTATTAATAGCCATGGAACAGATTATCGTGACGATCGATGAACAGCATTTAGCCGATATTCAGACAGTGGCCAATAATTTACAATTTCTGGGTATGACAGTAGATAATATCTTATCGGTTTCCGGCATTATTACCGGTTCAGCCCCTCGATCGCTGATCCCCTCTTTAAAGGCAGTGCCTGGAGTTCTCGATGTGGAGGAAGATAAGGAAATGCGGGCGATATAAGCTGTTGACTATCTAAAAAATTACTCGTTAAGACTCCAGGGGAGCGCTGGAGCTTTTTTGCTGTGTTGCCAAAGGCACGGCGTAGCCGTCCAGTAAACAGTAATCAGTGAAAAGAAAGCTCCCAACTTGCCACTTAATAGTATTGAAAACTCAAATCTGATCACTGATCACTGACTCCTGACGGTGAAGCAGTGGACCGGGAGCGATTGCAACTCTGTGGAAAAGCTTAATTTGTTTTCCGCTTCACTTTTAGTTAACCTAAATTGAATATCATGTAATCGTCCCAAGATCGATCAGTAAGGGTTCCATGTCAATTATTAACCATAGAACTAAGATCGTAGCCACGATCGGCCCTGCCAGTAATTCGCCAGAAGTCCTCAAGCAGATGATCGGTGCGGGGATGAATGTAGCGCGGCTAAACTTTTCCCACGGTAGCTACGAAGATCATGCGAGAGTTGTTACCCTTTTACGGCAAATTTCTCAAGAATTAGACAATCCTATCACTCTCCTGCAAGATTTACAAGGGCCGAAAATTCGCGTCGGTAATCTCCCCAATGGTTCCATTACCATCAACGACGGCGATTATCTCACCCTTGTACCCATGGATGAGTATCGGGGAGAAGCGAACACCGTTTCGATCGATTATCCCTATCTGGCCGAGGAAGCCAAGTTAGGTGAGCAAATTCTCCTTGATGATGGCTTATTAGAGCTAAAAATCGTTGAAATTAACGGAAAAGACCTAAAATGTCAAGTATTGGAGGGAGGAATTCTCAAGAGTCGCAAGGGAGTCAATCTACCCCGTCTCAATTTGCGCTTACCTTCCATGACCGAAAAAGACAAACAAGACCTAGAATTTGGTCTTGCTCAGGGGGTTGATTGGGTTTCCCTCAGTTTTGTTCGTAAAGGAGAAGATATCAAAGCGATTAAGGCATTTTTAGCCGAGAGAAATCATGGGGATGTGCCAGTGATAGCTAAAATTGAAAAACCGCAAGCGATCGAAAATTTGGAGTCAATTATCGAGGAATGTGACGGAATTATGGTGGCCCGGGGCGATTTGGGGGTAGAGTTAAGTCCCGAAAAAGTCCCCATGTTGCAAAAACGCATTATCAGACTCTGCAACATGAAAACTATTCCCGTCATCACTGCCACCCAGATGTTAGAAAGCATGATTCACAATCCCCGACCGACTCGGGCCGAGGCCAGTGATGTGGCTAATGCCATTATCGATGGAACCGATGCGGTGATGTTATCGGGGGAATCAGCAGTGGGAGATTTTCCCGTCAAAGCTGTGGCTATGTTGGCCAAAATCGCCCATGATGTGGAAGCGGATGTGAAGTTTGATAATGTTCCCCCCAATCAGTCCGATGAAACTCACGCTCTCAGTGAGGCTTTAGTGGCGATCGATCAAACCCTTAATCTCCGTTATATTGTCACTTTTACCACCTCTGGCTACACTTCGCTACTGGCTTCTAAGGAACGTCCCTCGGTTCCCGTCATTGCTATGACTCCCAATAAACGAGTCTATCACCGTCTCAACCTAGTCTGGGGTGTGATCCCGATTCTTCTCGATCATCAGGTGTCCGTCTTTGAGGATGTGTTAAAGCAAACCGAATCAATTCTGCTTCAGAAAAATCTAGCGCAATCGGGCGATAAAATCCTGATTATGGCGGGAATTCCCATGCAGAAAACTAAAGGAACCAATTTCCTCAAAATTCACACGATTCCCTAAGTTCTAGGATTCAGGAGTCAGGGTACAGGAGATAGGAGATAGGAGATTATTTCTATTTATTCTCCCCACACCCCACACCCCACACCCTACACCCTACACCCCACTTCCCCACACCCCACGAAAAACTTTTTGCCGCAAACCCTAGATACAGATTTTGGGCGGTGGATTGGTTGTGATAGAAATATAAATATCGATCGCTTGCTATCAATCTTGATGAAAAGAGGATATTTTCTGGCTTTTATCGGCTCAATTGCCCTTAGTTGCTTATTATCTGCGGGCATAAACCTTTTTTCATCTACTATCACCACCGTCCAAACCCAGACAATTCTAGTTTCTGCCGCCGCTAGTCTCAAAGAGGCCCTAGAAGAAATCAAGCCGGGGTTTGAAAAAGCCCATGGCAACATTAAAGTTAACTATAACTTCGGTGCGTCGGGGGCTTTGCAACAGCAAATTACACAAGGTGCGCCGGCCGATGTTTTCCTCTCGGCTGCCACTAAGCAAATGGACGCTTTAGCAAAAGCTGGTTTAATCGATACAACTACCAGAAGAAACCTGCTCACTAATCGCCTAGTTTTAATCGTTCCCAAGAATTCCGCCCTAAAAATCAGCGATTTTCGTTCCCTGACTAACAGTAATGTCAAAAGAATTGCCGTGGGTGAACCGCGCAGCGTTCCCGTCGGTCAGTACAGTGAAGAAGTTCTGAAAAATATCGGCATTTTAGAGCAAATAAAACCAAAACTGGTCTTTGCCAACTCTGTCCGTAATGTTCTCGCCGCCGTAGAAACTGGTAACGCCGATGCTGGCATTGTTTACCTCACCGATGCCAAAATTTCCGACCGGGTAAAAGTAGTGGCTACGGCTGCCAATAATCTCCATTCTCCGATTATTTATCCCATAGCTGTGATTAAAGACAGCAAAAACCCGCAAGCTGCCAAGACTTTCGCCCAATATCTCACCAGGGCAGCCGCTAAAAACATTTTTGAAAAATTCGGCTTCGGAATAGCCAGATAAACAATGCCCGACTTTTCCCCCCTATGGATATCCCTGAAAACCGCCACCATTGCCCTGATAATCATCTTTTTTCTCGGTATTGCCGCCGCTTATTGGATGTTAGGTTATCGTGGACGGTGGAAATCCCTAATCGAGGCAGTTTTCGTCGCACCCTTAATCTTGCCCCCGACGGTGCTAGGCTTCATTTTACTCCTTCTATTCGGCAAAAACGGACCATTAGGACAGTTATTAGACCTATTTAACTTTCGCATCGTTTTTACTTGGTATGCCGCCATCATCACCGCGACGGTGGTAGCTTTTCCCCTGATGTACAAAACCACCCTCGGGGCTTTTGAACAGGTGGATGCCAATCTTTTACAGGTTGCCCGCACCCTAGGGGCATCGGAAGGGAAAATATTCTGGCGCCTACTTTTGCCCCTCTCCTTCCCCGGAGTATTAGCAGGATTAACCCTAGCTTTTGCCCGCGCTTTGGGGGAATTTGGGGCGACTTTGATGTTAGCGGGTAATATTCCGGGGCAAACTCAAACTATCCCGATGGCGATTTTCTTCGCTGTGGAAGCAGGAGCGATGACTGAGGCTTGGATATGGGTGTTTATTATCATGTTAATCTCCCTATCGGGGATTATCGCCGTTAATCTCTGGCAAAGTCAACGCAAACAGCAATTAGGACGACCGGGAGAAAGCAAACCTAACGAGATGGAGGACTGGCTGCCACCCTGGGAGGGTCGCGATTTTGCCCTTTTAGCAGCTGAAAATCAGCATTATAGGGATAAAATAGGCTTATTTGTTGATATAGAGAAATATTTACCCGGTTTTAACCTCTCGGTCACTTTTAACTGCCAAAATCAGCCCCTAGGATTATTAGGGGCTTCGGGTTCGGGAAAAAGCCTGATTTTGCGATCGCTGGCTGGGGTAGAAACGCCCTCAAGGGGCCGTATTGTCTTAAATGGTCGCATTCTCTTCGATTCCGAAAAGGGAATTAATCTCCCCAGTCGTCAGCGTCGTATCGGTTTTGTGGTGCAGAATTATGCCCTTTTTCCCCATCTCACCGTAGCAGAAAATATCGCTTTTGGTCTCTCGAAAAACTTATCTAAAAAAGTTATTAAACAGCAGATTGCCAACCAATTGGAATTAGTGCAGTTACCCGGCATGGAAAACCGTTATCCCCATCAATTATCGGGGGGACAACAGCAACGGGTCGCCATCGCTCGCGCTTTAGCTAGTCATCCGGAAGCTTTATTATTAGATGAGCCTTTTTCTGCCCTTGATACCCATCTACGCGCTCAATTAGAACGTCAGATGATCAAAACTTTAAGTAATTACGATGGCGTGACAATTTTTGTTACCCATAATATGGATGAAGCTTATCGAATATGTGAGAATTTATTAGTTATGGAAAAAGGGCGGGCAATTGCTAATAATTCTAAACAGAAAATTTTTGAGCGACCAGATAGCGTTAGTTTGGCAAAAATTACTGGCTGTAAAAATTTTTCCCGTGCTATTATCATCAATAATCAACAATTGGAGGCCATTGATTGGGATGTTAAATTACACACCATCCCCGGAATTCCCGACTATTTAGCCTATACGGGAATTCGCGCCCATCAAATTATTTTTGGTCGAGATTTAAGCGATATTAATACTTTTCCCTGTTGGTTAACTAATGCCATTGAAGGACCCCATCGGGTGACTCTCTATCTGAAACTTAATCAACCCTCCAACCACGACCGCGATTTTCATATCCAAGCAGAGTTATATAAGGATAAATGGTTAGAAATTAAGGAGCAAGCTTTGCCTTGGACTGTTACTTTATCTCCCCAGCGTTTATTATTATTAAAATAAACAGAGATTTTGATGCTAAGTTGTCAAACACCCCCCTTATCAAGGGGGGCAGGGGGGATCAAATTTAACCAGTAAAAAGCCCCCCTTATCAAGGGGGGTTGGGGGGATCAAACTCAACCAGTAAAAAGCCCCCCTTATCAAGGGGGGTTGGGGGGATCAAACTCAACCAGTAAAAAGCCCCCCTTATCAAGGGGGGTTGGGGGGATCAAATTCAACCAATAAAAAGCCCCCCTCATCAAGGGGGGTTGGGGGGATCAAACCTATGCAATTAACCAATCATCTTAAATCAGTAAAAAGCCCCCCTTATCAAGGGTAGGGCTGTTTCATTCTCCCATCAGAATATCAAAAGTAAAAGCGATCACTATCAGGTAAAATGAGGAGTGACCGCCAACCTTTCAAATATATGTTGAGCTTAATAGAAA
>NZ_JAJTDH010000060.1:0-48775 GCF_021300285.1 Microcystis sp. 49638_E5
ATTTTGGGATTATGAAGAAGATATTTAATCTTTTAATCAACCTTAAACTATTTACTTTTCCTAATCTCCACAATTACGATGCTTTTTCATGTCTTATTTGAAAACGCTATATAGGGTTTTTGAGCAAAGATAAGAGAGAAAAAAATAGACTCCAAAATCGGGTTGAGTAGGAAGAGGATAAAGGTATGAAGACAGAAAATTTCTCTCCCCGACAAGCATTAAACAAAGCATTCCTGAGTAGGGATAATTCATGAATTATCCCTACGGAATTATCCCTACGGAATTATCCCTACGGAATTATCCCTAAGAGGTGATTATAAAATCGGCTCGATTTTTTTTCTAAAAACCCTTGACAAATGGCAAGACTTGCTTTAGACTTTTTAGATAATGGGAATCCGTGCGCAAATATATATAGGGTTTTTGAGCGAAGATAAGAGAGAAAAAAATAGACTCCAAAACCGGGTTGAGTAGGAAGAGGATAAAGGTATGAAGACGGAAAATTTCTCTCCCCGACAAGCATTAAAGAAAGCATTCCTGAGTAGGGATAATTCATGAATTATCCCTACGGAATTATCCCTACGGAATTATCCCTACGGAATTATCCCTACGGAATTATCCCTACGGAATTATCCTTACGATCTGAATTGTTGTTACGGTGATTATAAAATCGGCTCGATTTTTTTCTAAAAACCCTTGACAAATGGCGAGACTTGCTTTAGACTTTTTAGATAATGGGAATCCGTGCGCAAATATATATATAGTTTTTGAGCGAAGATAAGAGAGAAAAAAATAGACCCCAAAACCGGGTTGAGTAGGAATAGGGATAAAGGTATGAAGACAGAAAATTTCTCTCCCCGACAAGCATTAAACAAAGCATTCCTGAGTAGGGATAATTCATGAATTATCCCTACTAAATTGTTGTTACGGTGATTTTTTCTGAAAACCCTTGACAAATGGCGAGACTTGCTTTAGACTTTTTAGATAATGGGAATCCGTGCGCAAATATATATAGGGTTTTTGAGCAAAGATAAGAAAGAAAAAAATAGACCCCAAAATCGGGTTGAGTAGGAAGAGGATATAAGGTATGAAGACAGAAAATTTCTCTCCCCGACAAGCATTAAACAAAGCATTCCTAAGAGTCAAACCGAGTCGTAGTCAGGTGGAGAAGTTTCAAACCCACCTAGAACAACTTTTGGGGAGTATAAACGAGACAGAATCAGAGGAGTTCCATAAAAACCTGCTTGCAGACTTTCTCAAACACAGCTACTATAGTCCCCAACATTTCATCAACACCAAGGGAAGGAATGATTTAGTCATCCATAATGGGAAAGAGTCGCGGGATTCCGTGGGGGTAATACTGGAAGTCAAGAAACCCAGCAATAAAAGCGAGATGCTGCGGAGAGACAAACTCAACTGTAAAGCATTACAAGAATTACTCCTCTACTTCCTTCGGGAAAGGATAACCGAGAAAAACCTAGAGATAAAACACCTGATTGCTACCAATATATATGAGTGGTTTATCTTCGATGGGAATATCTTCGAGAGACTATTCGCACAAAATCAGGAACTTGTCAGACAGTTTAATGACTTTGAGACGGGGAGACTAACGGGAAAAACCACCGACTTCTTCTATAAACAGATAGGAGAACCCTTCCTTAACTCCATACTCGATTCCCTGACATACACCTATTTTGACTTGCGGGAATACTCCCAAACCATCCTGGAGGACGAACATAACCTTATCAGTCTCTATAAAATCTTTTCTCCCGAACACCTGTTAAAACTCCCCTTTGCGAACGATAGCAACAGTCTCGACAAAAACTTTTATAGTGAACTGCTGCATATCATCGGATTGACAGAGAGAAAAGAGGGAGGAACAAAACTCATCCGACATCTGCAACCGGCAGCGCGACAACCCGGTTCGCTGCTAGAGAACGCTATCAGTCAAGTGGAGAGTTTAGATAAAATCTCTCGTTTACCCAATCCCGAGGAATTTGGGGAGACGGAAGAGGAGAGACTATTTAATATCGGTTTAGAGTTGGGGATAACCTGGATAAATAGAATCCTCTTCCTCAAACTATTAGAAGCGCAGATAATTAGGTATCATCGGGGGGATAAATCCCTAGGGTTTCTCAATTTAGGCAAAATTGCCAACTATGACGACTTAAATCGCTTATTTTTCAGCGTTTTGGCCAAAAAACAGACAGAAAGAAGCAAAGACATCCAGAATACCCATACTCAGGTTCCCTATCTCAACAGTTCCCTATTTGAACCGACGGAATTAGAACAATCAACCATAGTTATCAGTAACCTGCGTTCGGAGAATATAGAGATTTTTGCAGGAACAGTCTTAAAGGATAGTCAGGGGAAAAAGCGAACAGGAGAAATCAACGCTTTAGCATACCTATTTGAGTTTCTCAATGCCTACGATTTTAGCAGCGAAGGTGGGGAAGCGATACAGGAGGATAATAAGACTCTTATCAATGCGTCAGTGTTGGGATTAATCTTCGAGAAAATCAACGGATATAAGGATGGTTCCTTTTTCACCCCCGGTTTCATCACTATGTATATGTGTCGGGAAACGATTCGACGCGCAGTAATAGAGAAATTTAACCAGAGTCAGGGATGGGATTGTCAGACAATCGAGGATGTGTATAACCGCATCAAAGATAAAACGGCAGCCAATGCTATTATCAATAGTCTCAAAATTTGTGATCCTGCGGTGGGTTCGGGACATTTTCTTGTTTCTGCTTTGAACGAGATAATCGCGATTAAGAGTGAGTTACAGATTTTAGTGGATAAAGAGGGTAAAACTCTCAGGGATTATCGGGTTGAGGTGGTGAACGATGAGTTAATCGTCACCGATGATGACGGTAATCTGTTTGAATATAATCCCCGCAACCGAGAAAGTCAGCGAGTACAGGAGACTTTATTTCAGGAAAAACAGCGTCTGATTGAGGGGTGTCTCTTTGGAGTTGATATCAATCCCAACTCGGTGAAAATCTGTCGGTTGCGTTTATGGATTGAGTTACTCAAGAATGCTTACTACAAAGCAGATAATGAGTTAGAGACGTTACCGAATATCGATATTAATATCAAGGTTGGCAATTCTCTGATTAGTCGCTTTGGGTTATCCAATGATTTACAAGTCTTTTCCCGCAAAAATCGTTTAAGTATCGAGAGTTATAAGGATGCGGTGAGAGTCTATCGCAACGCGGAGGATAAATCGCAAAAGCGCGAGATGGAGAGATTGATAAGTGAGATTAAGAGTAGTTTTCGTCAGACTTTACAGGGAGATAATCCTCTGAAAAAGCGCTTGCGGGGTTTGGAAACGGATTTATATAGTCTAGAGAATCAAATTTTGTTATTTGAGGAGTCACCCAAGGAAAAGAAAGCGCGGGAAAGGAAGATTAGTCAGTTAAGGAATGAGATTGATAAGTTACGTCCGCAACTAGAGGAGATTGAAAGCGGTAAGATTTATCATAATGCTTTTGAATGGCGCTTCGAGTTCCCCGAAGTCCTAGATGATAAGGGGAATTTTATCGGTTTTGATGTGGTAATTGGCAATCCTCCTTGGGGAGCAAAAATAGATAATAAACATCTAACCAAAATAAAAGAGAAAAATTCCGATATTATCGTGAGAATGATAGATTCTTTCATGTTTTTTGTTAATTTGACATTCTCCATTAAATCGCAATATGGTCTTATCTGTCAAATTATCCCCGATGTTATTCTCTATCAAGTTGATAATGAAAAATTACGAGAGAAAATTTTTAAAACCCATCAATTAGAGATAGCTTTTAATCTGGGAGATAGAATTTTTGAAGATGTTGCTAGACCATGTTGTATTATACTTCTGACATCGAAATTTACTAATATATCTTGGGTGGGAGAATATCAAAAATCTTCTGATGATAGTGTTAATAGTCTCAGTCACAATTTATTAATACCAATAGAGACATCTTTTTTTAAAACAATTCCTAATCAAGTCATTACTACTAAAAACCTAATTGGATACAAAATTATCAATAGATATAATAAAATTAAACTTAGAGACTTAATAGATCAAGATGGAATTCAAAGAGGAGTCAGTCCTGATTTAAAAGAAGCTTTTATTGTTGATAAAAAAAATATCGATAAATTCCATCTGGAGCAAAATTTTATTTTTCCTACTATTACTGGTGGGAGGGATTTAAATAAATACTTGATCTCAGATATTGATAAAAAGATTATCTATACTAAAAAAACGGATGATCCTCAATTAATACCGCAAATAATTGAGTATTTAAAATCTTTTAAAGAGCGAATAACTTGTGTAGAAGTTAAAGAAAATAAACATCCTTTTTGGTCTTTGCACCGTCCCAGAAACCAAGAAATTTTTCTAAAACCAGAAAAAATTATTGGTGTGATTACTGGAGATAAAATTATTGTTGCTTTGGATAACAATCAAATATTTCCAACGGATGGACTATACTTAATGTCCAGTAGCGGAAGATTATCCAATAAATTTTTATTAGGAGTTTTAAACTCAAAAATCATTACTTATTTTTATCGATTATTGTCAATGGAAGTTAATCGTACTTTAGCTCAAATAAAGCCAACAATTTTAGAAGAAGTACCGATTGAAACACATCCTGAAACCTTAGTAAAAAAAATTGAAATTAAAGTCGATCAAATTCTCACGGCTAAAAAATCTAATCCCAAAGCTGACACCAGCGAGTTAGAAAAAGAGATTGACAAAATAGTGTATGAATTGTATGGATTAAGTGAGGAAGAAATCGGGATAATAGAGGGGGAAATAAAATAGCATCCCAACGCACCCAAAAGCATCCCAAAGGACTAAAAAAAATTTGATCCCCCTAAATCCCCCTTAAAAAATTTGATCCCCCTAAATCCCCCTTAAAAAGGGGGACTTAAATTTGATACATTAGTTCTGATGATAAATTCTGTTTTTAATAGTATGATGAACTCCCAATCGAACTTTAAAACCCATCTCCCCACTTCCCCATACCTATTACCTAGAATTATTAGTATTCTATAATACCAATGCTTAGGAAACTATAAAGAAAATCCCAAGATTGAGCGAGTACCTTGGCGAAAAACGCTATAATAGAATAAAATGCCTAATTTTTTCGACAAAATTGTTATGATAGTTACCAATAGACAAGAGCTAGAAGAACTGATACAACAGGTAAAAAAAGCTCAACAACAATTTGCCAACTATAACCAAGAACAAGTAGATCTTATCTTCAAAAAAGCCGCATTAGCAGCCAACAACGCGCGCATTCCTTTGGCTAAAATGGCAGTACAAGAGACAGGGATGGGAGTAATAGAAGATAAAGTGATTAAAAACCATTTTGCCTCAGAAATCATCTACAACAAATATAAACACAGCAAAACCTGCGGCATTATCGAAGAAGATAAATCCTTTGGATTGCAAAAAATCGCCGAACCAGTGGGCATTTTAGCGGGGATCGTACCCACCACAAATCCCACCTCCACAGCCATTTTTAAAGCCCTAATTGCCCTGAAAACCCGCAACGGCATCATTTTTTCCCCCCATCCGCGAGCCAAAGACTGCACCATCGCAGCGGCCAAAATAGTCTTAGAAGCGGCCGTCAAAGCGGGCGCACCGGCCGGTATTATTGGTTGGATAGATCAGCCATCGGTGGAACTTTCCCAAGCATTAATGCAACATCCCAGCATTAATTTAATCCTTGCTACCGGCGGCCCCGGTATGGTAAAAGCGGCCTATTCTTCCGGAAGACCTTCCCTAGGAGTCGGTGCCGGCAATACCCCCGCTTTAGTGGACGAAACTGCTCACATAAAAATGGCCGTTTCCTCGATTATTCTCAGTAAAACCTTTGATAACGGCATGATTTGCGCCTCCGAACAATCGGTAATCGTTGTCGATAGCATCTATGAAGAAGTTCGACAGGAATTTATTGCTCGCGGGGCCTATCTTCTTTCCCCCGAAGAAAGGGAAAAAGTCGTCGGGATTCTCCTAAAAGATGGTCATATCAACCCCGATATCGTCGGACAACCGGTAGAAAAATTAGCCACCATGGCCGGAATTTCCGTTCCCGAAGATACCCGCTTACTAATCGGAGAAGTGGAAAATATTGGCTTAGAGGAACCATTTTCCTACGAAAAACTCTCGCCAATTTTAGCCATGTACCGGGCCAAAGACTTTGAAGATGGGGTCAAAAAAGCCGAAAAACTGGTCTTATTTGCCGGTCGAGGTCATACGGCCGTGCTTTATACCGCACCCTCCAATCGGGAACATATTAAGCACTTTCAAGACAACGTACAAACGGCCCGGGTATTAATTAATACCCCTTCCTCCCAGGGTGCGATTGGTGATATCTATAACTTCCGTCTCGATCCTAGTTTAACCCTCGGTTGTGGCACTTGGGGCGGTAATTCCATCAGCGAAAACGTCGAACCTACCCACCTATTAAATATTAAAACCGTAGCCGAGCGCCGGGAAAATATGCTTTGGTTCCGAGTACCACCAAAAGTATATTTTAAATACGGAGCATTACCCGTCGCTATTCGGGAATTAGCCGGCAAAAAACGGGCCTTTATTGTCACCGATAAACCTCTTTTTGACCTAGGAGTTACCGCAGCTTTAGAGGAAGTTTTAGAAGAAATCGGCATCACGATTAATATCTTTTATGATGTGGAACCCGATCCTTCCCTAGAAACCGTCGAACGGGGGTTAAATGTAATTAATACCTTCAATCCCGATGTAATTATCGCTATCGGTGGTGGTTCCCCCATGGATGCGGCTAAAATCATGTGGCTACTCTACGAGCATCCAGAGATAGAATTCGAGAGCTTGGCCATGCGTTTTATGGATATCCGCAAACGAGTCTATGAATTGCCCCCTTTAGGCGAAAAAGCTCTGATGGTGTGTATTCCCACCACTTCGGGAACAGGATCGGAAGTGACTCCCTTCGCCGTCGTGACCGATCGCCGTAATAATATTAAGTATCCTTTGGCAGATTATGCTCTAACTCCCAGCATGGCCATCGTCGATCCGGAATTAGTGCTGAATATGCCGAAAAAATTGACAGCCTACGGCGGAATTGACGCTTTAACTCACGCTCTTGAGGCCTACGTCTCGGTTTTAGCCTCAGAATATACTAATGCTCTTGCTCAAGATGCCATCCGACTGCTGTTTAAATACTTGCCCAGTTCCTATCATAACGGAGCTAAAGACCCGAAAGCGCGGGAAAAAGTCCATTATGCGGCGACAATGGCAGGAATGGCCTTCGCTAATGGCTTTTTAGGCATCTGTCACTCCATGGCCCACCAATTAGGGGCAATTTTCCACATTCCCCACGGTCTAGCCAATGCCTTGATGATTTCCCACGTCATCCTCTATAATGCCACCGATGCCCCCTTTAAACAGGCCACTTTCTCTCAGTACAAATATCCTAACGTGAAGTGGCGCTATGCCAGGATCGCTCATTCCTTGGGATTGGGAGGAGAAAGCGAGACCGAAAGTGTGGAAAGATTGGTATTAGCGATCGAATGTTTAAAACGGGAAATCGGTATTCCGGCCAGTATTAAAGAGGTAATTCCCGAAACTGAAGCCGAATTTATGGCCAAATTAGACCATTTAGCCGAACAAGCTTTCGATGATCAGTGTACCGGAGCCAATCCCCGTTATCCCCTGATTGAGGACTTAAAAACCCTGTTAATCCAAGCTTATCACGGCAATTTGCCCCTAGAGGTGGCGGTAAATGGTCACGGTGATGTCAGTCTTGCCGATTTGAAGTTAGAGCCGCAACCGTTGAGCTTGTAGGGATAGATTTTGCCTTTGATTCCCCCTACCCCCTAGTAGGGTTGATTCATGAATCAACCCTACACCCCACACCCCACACCCCACACCCTACCCCCACACCCCACACCCCACACCCTACCCCCCACACCCCACACCCCACACGGATTTGAGAGTTTTTAACACCTACCTACTCAGCCACTGCTTAAAAATTATCCTTTTTCCCCCGCAGCCGCGCAAACACTTGTACTGGTTCGCTGCTATCCATGGTCATGGCCAAAGCGGGACTATCCCAACGCAAAAAAGGATTAGTCAGCTTTTCCGTCCCCAAAATTGCCGGAATCGTGGGAATATCTTCAGCGCGATGTTTTTCCACTTCCCGATAACGCTGTTGCAAAGCAGCATTATTAGGGTCAACTGTCAAGGCAAACTTTAAATTATTTAACGTATATTCGTGAGCGCACCAAACCCTAGTCTGGTCAGGCAGCGATCGCAATTTAGTTAAAGAAGCCACCATTTGGCCCGGTGTTCCCTCAAATAAACGACCACAACCCCCAGAAAACAGGGTATCACCACAGAATAACTCACCGTAATCTCCGGGGTTAACCGGGGGAAAATAATAGGCAATATGGCCGCGAGTGTGGCCGGGGACAAAGAAAACCTCGGCCCAGCGACCGGCAAATTCCACCCGATCCCCCTCCTCTAAAAACAGCTGCTGGCCCGGAATGCGACCGCGATCCTCCTTTCCCCCATAAACACAAAGATGGGGATAACGATTAATTAAAGCCTGATTAGCCCCCACATGGTCGCCGTGGTGATGGGTATTAAAAATAGCGACTAAATCCACCTGTAAAGCCTCTAATCGCCTGAAAACCGGTTCAGGTTCGGCCGGATCTACCACGGCCGCGATTTTTTGCGCTCGATCGTAGAGGAGGAAAATATAATTATCGGAAAGGGCGTTAAGACGTTCGATCTCCATGGTAGAATCTTGGGCTAAGGTTTAACTCGATCATATAGTGCTAACCTAACTCCCCGCAGCACAGGAATCGGCAAAAATTACGCAGGGAATCCCCACATGATTAATGGGAACAATATCGGGTTCTGTGGGGGGAAATAAAGCGACAACGTGGGGAACGGGACGGGGAGTATAATGCACTTGCGACTGGCCCCGATAAGCGAGGGAGGTGCTTGCTCCTGAATCCAACATCACCGCGTCCCGAAAACCTGCCTGTACTAATAATTCTCCCAAAGCCATGGAATCGATCGGGTCTCGGGAAACCCCGATTACTGGCTGTCCTGCCTGATTAATCCCCCAAAAAGCCCGGTGACGCAGGGCATCAAAACCGTAAAGTGTACCAAAGGACTCTCGCGATTGTGGTTGTCCATCTTTGACTAACCAAGCGGCCGCGACAAAAGCATCCGTCACCTTGAGATCATCTCCAGCCTCCGCTGCGATTCCTTCTAGGGTATTATGACGGGCAGGATCAAAAGGAAGATAACGCACCCATCGCTCAGTAATGATTACTAAAGGACGACCCTCTAACTTGCCGATTTCCCCTTCATATCCCGGTATAAAGCCGCCATTTTGGCTTAAAACCGGCCCGATCATCTGATTTGAGTCCAATTCCTTGAGAGAGAAAAAACCGCCATCTACAGCCGCGATCGCTTCTGTGCCGGCGATAATTTCCTCCACTTGATAACGACTATCAGCGTGGATGGTTTTGGGAATGCCGCCACTAATTAATACAAGTGTATTAGTTGGGAATTCCACTTCCCGTTTTTGGATGGTGGTGGCAAAGTTAAAACCGCCATCGGTACGGGGTAAGGGATCACCTCCCCAAGCTTGCGGGACAACTTCTCGCGTGCGCGATTGCCCAAAGCGTCCAATAGTGAGTAAATCGGGGGATTGTCCAGCAAAATGCTCATCGAGGTCATTCATCGATAAAGCCGCCCGATAACCCGCTTTTTTGACGAATTCCTTCACTCGATCGTCCGCCTTCCCTTCCGGATAGGTGAAATAATTAATCGGAATACCCAATTCTTTTTCTAAGATTTGTTTCGATTGCTTGACTTCTTGCTCTAAATCTGCATCGGATAATAACCTTAAATCCCGGGGATGACTGACACTATGGGAGACAATTTGTACTAGAGGATCGGCGGCCATTTCCTGGAGTTGTTGCCAAGTGACACTGGTTCGGCCGGTTTTTTGAGTCATTTTATTGATATAAATCGAGAAAACGGCGGGATAGTTATATTTTCTCAATAAAGGATAGACATACTGGTAATGTCCCCCATAACCATCATCAAAAGTTAATAAAACCGGTTTAGCGGGAAGGGGGATACCTGTCCGCAGATGGGAAATTAACCAATCGATACTGATAGGAGTTGCCCCGATTTCCTGCAAAAATTGAAAATGTGCCTCTAATTCGCCTGGAGTAACGTCAAAGAATACCTCTTTTTCTGGTAAAATGTCGTGATACATTAAAATCGGTACTTTTGCCCCTTGAGCGCGGAGATGAATTTCCGGCCAGGGTGCTAATTCGAGCGCTGTTGCCGAGTTATTTGGCCAATTATCGAGACTAATATCGTTTTTTTGGAGAGATAGGGGTAGAATCACGCGATCAGAGATGTTTTTATAGGTTTTACAATCAAAAACTCTCGATATATCCTTAAAGGAACTATTTTCTAGGACATAATCCGCGCATTCCGGTTGAAACTCCCTAAAAGGTGCGGGGAGAGAATCACCCCCCACCAGAGCATTAGAACGAGGATAGAGAGAAATTGCCCAAATAATCAGACAAACGACGATAAATGCCAAAAATCCGTATAGGGGAAGGAAGGGAAACGAAGATTTTTGCCGAGCTTGCCAACGCATAAGATCAAGTAATAAAGTAAAAAGTAAAAAGTAAAAAAGCAGATAGGCCCTGAGTTACCGAAAAAACTGCCTTTTATCTAGATTTTTGGCTTTTGTTTTCTCGTCAGCAAAGCCCACTGATTACAAGCTGAGTTTCCCTATAATCCGCTCCCTTGTCAAGTTTTCTAGAACACCCTCATCAGTTATCAGTTATCAGTTATCAGTTATCAGTTATCAGTTGTCAATAGACTACCTTTATTGATTCTCCCCATTTCCCCACACCCCACACCCCACACCCCACACCCCACACCCTACACCCCACACCCTACACCCCACACCCTACACCCCACACCCCGCTATATTCACGGGGATTAAACTGGTAAAGCGTGACACAAAACTGCTAGAGTTACCAAAGACGAGTATATAAACTTTACAGATATTGTATGAGAGTTTTGGTTATTGGCGGAGACGGCTATTGTGGTTGGGCAACGGCACTCCATCTATCAAATAGAGGTTACGAAGTAGGCATACTTGATAGTTTAGTTCGTCGCTATTGGGACTTACAATTAGGCTGCGATACCTTAACACCGATCGCACCCATATCTCATCGGATTCAACGCTGGCAAGATCTGACGGGAAAATCGATCGATCTTTTTGTCGGGGATATCAATAACTACGACTTTTTGATTCAATCCCTGCGACAGTTTCAACCGGATGCGATTGTTCACTTCGGAGAACAGAGATCTGCACCCTTCTCCATGATCGATCGCGAACACGCGGTTTTAACCCAAGTTAACAACGTTGTTGGCAATTTAAACATCCTCTACGCGATGAAAGAGGAATTTCCCGAAGCGCACCTAGTGAAACTGGGAACCATGGGTGAGTATGGCACACCTAATATAGATATTGAAGAAGGCTACATCACGATCGAACATAACGGTCGTAAGGATACTTTACCCTATCCCAAACAGCCAGGTAGTATGTACCATCTCAGCAAAGTCCACGATAGCCATAATATCCATTTTGCCTGTCGGATGTGGGGTTTAAAAGCCACGGATCTTAATCAAGGGGTGGTTTATGGAGTCCTCACCGAAGAAACGGGAATGGATGAGATGTTGATTAACCGTCTCGATTACGATGGGGTTTTTGGTACTGCTTTAAACCGTTTTTGTATTCAAGCGGCGATCGGTCATCCCCTAACAGTGTACGGTAAAGGTGGTCAAACGCGAGGATTTTTAGATATCCGCGATACCGTGCGTTGTTTGGAATTAGCGATCGCCAATCCTGCTCAATCCGGGGAATTCCGCGTTTTTAACCAATTTACCGAACTGTTTAGCGTCGGTGACTTGGCACTGATGGTGAAAAAAGCTGGTTCCGCGTTAGGGTTAAATGTGGAGATTAACAATCTTGACAACCCGCGCATCGAGTTAGAGGAACATTATTTTAACGCTAAAAACACGAAATTACTCGATCTAGGCCTACAACCTCACTATCTCTCCGATTCTCTCCTCGATTCCCTCTTGAACTTCGCCACCAAGTATAAAAATCGGGTAGATATGAATCATATCCTACCAAAAGTCACTTGGAAACGATAATTTATTAGTAAATGATAAGTTGAGGATGGGTTACTTGCCCATCCTTTCCGTTTTTCTAATGTATCGCCATCAAACTCGATCTTAATCCGCACTGATGGGAATTATGGTCGTCCGCAATTGGGGAAATTAGGGCAACGTTCCCGCATTAACTGGGAAAATTCGGTTCTTTGAGCAGGAGTTAGGACTTGGCGAATTTCCAAAAAACTTTCAAATTGCAGGTTACTCATTTCTTGGCGATTGCGGGAGATTTGCTGATGTTTAGCACGAATATCTCGATCGGAGGCATTATTCGATAATAAACTATTTAGTTCTTGTTCATTCTTTCTAATAGTTTCTTGCAATTTTTGGATTTGTCCTCGGTATTTCTGACGAATAGCGGCAACTTTTGACTTTTGGTCATCGGTAAGGTTTAATTGTTCGATTAGTCCTTCTCTAGAATTATTCATCCGACGGGGACGACTCTCAGGACGCTGGGGAGAGCTAGTTTGAGCAATAAATAGACGATCTTGGGGATAGGATAACACCGTGGCAGTTGGGGCCAGGTTAGCGGCCAGAGTTAAAGCCATGGTTGTGCCGAGAATCGAGACAGTAGAAAAGTACATAATTGACCTTGACAAAGAAATTAAGGATTATAGGTAGAATAGGTGAGTTGAGGCTCGTTTAAGCTCATCCAAGGGGAACTATAAACGCTAGAAGCAGCAATCGGTGGAGCGATGCTATGGTTCCAACTTTCCACTAAAAAAGCTTCTAACTGCTCGTCAGAAATTTGGCCTAGTTGTGGATGAGGATCAGACCAACGATAGGAAGCAACAATCAGCACAGATAAGGCAGTAATACCAGTTATCCACCCCAATAAAGGCAGGGATTTTGGCCAAGTTACCGGCCTTTCTCCCCTAATCATTTGCATTAACTGTTCTTCTTGATCTATCGGTCGAGGTGGCAGCGATGGACGATAGCGACGCAGAAAATTAACTACTTTCTCATCTTCCGGGGACATTAGAGAACTCCTTGTTTTTGCAAAAATTGACCCATGGTTTTACGCGCATAATGAAGACGTGATTTCACCGTACCGAGGGGAATTTCTAAGATTTGAGCGATTTCCTTTTGGGGTAAGTCCTCTAGATCGTGAAGGACAAGGACAGCGCGATGTTCTAAACTGAGAATTTCTAACCCTTGCTCGACCACCTCCTCATAATGCAATTGCATCAAATCGGGACTATCTTGGGGACGGGATTCGCTATCAAGGGAGTTTTCCTCATCAGTGCTTTTGGCCATCCTCATTTGTCTTTTGGCTAATTGTCGCCGACCATCGATCGCCACATTCCAGGTGATCCGATAAACCCAAGTGGAAAAGTATTCAGGTGAACGCAATTTCGGCAACCCGCGCCACAGTCTTAAAAATACCTCTTGGACAAAATCCTCTAGGAATTCCTGTCCACAGAGTTGATAGAGAGTAGAGCGGATTTTTGGTTGATAAAGACGGTAAAGGTGACGAAAAGCACCCCTATCACCCCTTTGACATTTCAAGATTAACTCTCGATCGCTCACACTTGTTTGCTTATCGGTTATCACCCTGATCATTACCCCCGCTGGATACCTGTCCGTTTAGACTGGGGGGTGTCAAGAATGGTTCATAACCAGTTATCAGTTATCAGTTATCAGTTATCAGTGATTCAGTGATTCAGTGAATCACTGAATCAGCTTTTTTCTTCCTGCTCCCCATCTCCCCTCTCCCTTCTCCCTTCTCCCCACACCCCACACCCCACACCCCATCACCGAGGGAGTAATTGTTGATAGAAATCCAATTGTTTTTGAGCGAGGGCTTTATTAGTATAATTGGTCATTACTCTCTGATAACCCCTCTGGCCTAATTCTTGAGCGAAGCTGGGATTATCTAAGAGAGTTTGTATCGATTTAGCCAGTGCCTCCCCATCTTTTTCGGGAAAAATTAAACCCGTATCGGCAATAACAAAGGGAATTTCTCCCGAATCAGAACCAATAACAGGAACCTGACAGGCCATGGCTTCAATTAAGACATGACCGAATTGTTCTTTCCAACCGACGGCCGTTAAAGTTTTGACCTGATAGGTGGTTTCTGACGGCAAAACTAAAGTGTTCATCAGGTTAAGATAATTAACTACTTGATCGTGGGGAACACTTTCCACTATCATCAAGCGATCGCTTATTCCTGCGGCTGTAGCTTCGCTGACTATTTTATCTTTCAGAATTCCCCGACCTAACAGTAATAATTTCCACTTACCTGTTAATTTAGATACGGCTTTAATCAGCGTTAGAATGCCTTTCTCTTCCACAAAACGACCGACAAAACCAATCACAAATTCATCGCTTTCAATACCTAAAGATCGGGCTAAATCGGGTTGCTTGCCCGGGGAAAAAAGAACTTCATCCACGCCTAATTGCGGTAAAACGGTGTATTTACCCCTGTAACCCCGTTCTTTTAAAACATCTACCCCGTCCTGATTACCGGCAATTAAACCATCGGTATTTTTCAGGTTATAAGCTTCTAACCAAGAGATGGGAAATTTAGGAGTATAGGGAAGATTCCACCAAGTAAAAAATACATTTTTAGCCCGGAGATTTAAGAGACGATTCAGAGTAATAAATTGTGCATAAGCGAGAGATTTAGAACCCTGTTCCACTTGAATAATATCAGGTTTAAACTTTTGCAATAAAGAAATTATATCAGTGCCAAAAGTTAATAAAGATTGGTTATTTTGGCTAAAATTAGAGATAGGAATAACTCGGAAATTATCAGCTATTTTCGGTTGACTTTCAATGATTTTATTTTGGACTCCTCCCGGTTGCCAACGTTGGGGAACAACAATAGTAACTTCAATACTGGGATTTAATCTTGTCAAGGCGCGCAGTTTCTCACAGTTGAGATCAACTATATATGTATGACTAGCGACTAAAATTCTCATAGATTATCTAGTTTTGTATAAATTTGACCATCATTCCAGAGGGACTTTACTTGAGTTTTCAGAGCATCCAGAAAACCTAAACTATAAAAAATTCCCCTAGAGAGGATTTTAATCGGGGAACCACCTTTATTACAGGGAGGATTGCCAAGAACGTGACAATCAAATAATTTAGCGTAGAGTCGCAATTGTTGAGCGGGAGTGAGATTTTTCAGGGCCATCAGAAAGTGATTATGATAAAAAGTCGTCTGATAACTCAGAGAACGAGTGCTAATATCATGACAGCCGCCGGTTTCTTCCCCTAAATGAACCAGATAAGCGGTGGGATCGTACCAGACATGATAGGGAGTCCGGCGTAACCTTAAGCAAAAATCCGATTCCTCGCGCACGGCACTGCCACGAAAGCGTTCATCGAACCAAATGCCGTATTTAGTAAATATATCCTTACGGAAAGACATATTACAGCCCCGGGCTGAGATTACCTGCTGGGGTTTAGTGGTGTGGACAAGATCGATGTAATACCAAGCAATGCCCGGATCCATCGCTTGGGGGGGTAAAAAGTCGATTTCGTAGGGTTTGCTGGTATCTGTCACCATTTTTTGGGAGTCACCCAATTTCATGCGATCAAATACCCGACCGGCCACTACACCTATCTTAGGGTTCTTGACAAAATTCTCACCATGTGCTTTGAGATAATTATCCGGTAGCCGCACATCATCATCGATAAAAAGAACAATATCGCCCTGGGCGCGACGGACTCCATAATTTCTGGCACCGGGTAAACTCGCCCAATCCAGTCGATACCAGCTAATTTTGTGCTGATTAGCCAGATTTTCCAGATAGGATTGTAGGGCGGGGCTGTGGGTAGCGGTCTGGTCGATAACTAACACCTCAAAATCGGGGTAATCTTGTCTGAGTAGGTCATCGAGAGTATCTTTAAGAGGCTCTTCGCGTCGATAGGTGGGTATGATGACAGAAATCGAGGGAAAATTCATAGCAGTAATCAGTAAACAGTAAACAGTAAACAGTAAACAGTAATGGCTCTTCGGTTTGTGTTATGCAATGGACGGGGGTTATAAGGGATGTAACCCTTATATAGAAAGGCATTTAGCGATTTTTGTTAATTTTTTTCGTCTAGAGCGAACTAATCAATTAAGTCTCTTGCCAGATAAGGATTTAGTCGATTTATGCCCCCCGATCAAACCAGACCAAGTAACGAAGAACCACAGTAATCAGTAAAAAGACAGTAAGTACCTAAGCAAAATTAATTACACACATCTAACCACCTCTTGCCTCTTGCCTCTTGCCTTTTGCCTTTCTTCACTAGGAAATTAATTTTGCACGACTACTTAGAAAACCGCACACTTAAAAACTCACATCTGATAACTGATAACTGATAACTGATAACTGAAAAGGCTTATAGTAATTTCAAGCTAAAGAAACACCTTTGCGTTTAAATTTTAAGCCCTTTTTGGAGGATTTTGTGGCGGTTTCCCCCGCCAGAATTTTTGCTTCTTTTTCCTGTTTTTCGATCACGGGTAATTTAAAAATTACGCCCGCAAATATCCAGTAATAAACGCCCACAGGATCCGTATCGAGGGCATACCAATAGGGAAGATAGGCAACAAAGAGCAGCAAAACCCAATAACTACCGGCAAAACCTCGCAGAGTGGGATCTTTGAGGGAACGATAGGTGCGGAAGGCCAGATAAACTAGATGGGTCATGAATATCATGTACAAGGCAAAACCAATGTATCCCAACTCGAATAAAACTTTACTGTGATAGGTTTCCACAAAAGAAATATCACCGAAAACCCTAGCAGAAGATGTGGCCACACCAAGTCCACGACCTAAAATACCGCCCTGATTACGGATAGCAAAATCCAACTGTTCTTGAAGAAAAGCGGTGGGGGGAGCCTGTTGCCAACGGCTGACGGCACTATCGTAGCGTTGTTGGACAAAATCGGGGTTAAGGAAAGAAAAACCGATAGCTAGAAGTAAAGCGGCGGCAAAAATGATCGGCAAAAATCTTTTTAAGTTAGCGATTTGTCCCGTAAGAATCGTCATCAGACCAATAATCATCGGTACGGCAAAGAAAGCTAATCTTTGCCCGGAGACCACTGCATTGATAAAAACTAGGGTTAAACCCACTAGGGCTGCTAGTCGCCATTTTTGGGAAGTTTCACTAAAGGCACTGGCATAACAAATTACGGCACTAGAGACCAAAAACCAGGCCCAGTGCCAGGGGGAAACAAAGGTACCCGGTAGGCGGATCATATTCACTTCCGGACTATAGACTAATCCCCCGCCAACCAAACACCTTGCCTCTAAGGTGGCTTTGAATAGTGCATCGGCCACATAGCCTCTAGTTCCTACACAACGACCGGTTTTCAGCATCCAGTATTGCATTAGTCCCAGGACACAACAAATAATCACTAAAGTTACTAAAAGACGACCAAAAAATAACAGGGTGGGTTTGTCTTTAATTAAGTAATAAGTGCAGAAGATCAAGGGGACATAACCTAGCAAAACTTTAAACCCTAATAGTCCTTGTAGAAAAGTCTCACTTTCCCGACAGGGAATTCCGAGCAAACGGCCATCCCTAAACACACTGATCCCAGCCACGGAATCGCAAGTAGGCAGAAATTGTCTCTGTAAATTGACGGCTAATAGACAGACTACACAGAAAACAAAGATTAATAATAGGGTTATACCTAATTGTTTCGGGACAATAATCGGTAATCGCTTTTTTCGACATTCTAAAACTAAGGCGATTAAAGCGGGTAGATAAAATATATCTTTACTAAGCTGGAGGATTTGACTACCTCCCAACCAATAGATAATAGTGCCAGTGAAGGGGACATAGATAATAAATGCCCAAAGAGCCGCACGGGGATAGCTAAAGGAGAAAACTCCTAAAATTAAGGCTAAACTTACTGCCGCTCCTATCTTGGCATCAAATAATAAGCTGAGGGGTAATCCGAGCAAAATTGCCACACAAATGGCAAAAATAATCAACCCCGTTAACTTTTGTTTCTTTTGCCTTTCTTCTTTTTTGAGGGCAAGTTTCTCTTTGATGTTAAGCGGGGGACTATCGGCTTTTGTTTGGCCTTTCTTATTCTTTTTTTTCTGGCGATCTATACTCAGTCCGGTCATAATTATCCCTTGCTAGGCTAGGCTAAGGGCATTATAATCCCTGTCCCCCTCGATCGACTACAAAAGATAGCTTCGCACCGCTTCCACTAGCCTTTCTGTCCAAAAATTGGCTAATTCTAGGGTTTCTGCTTCCACCATCACCCGAATTAAGGGTTCTGTCCCGGAAGCGCGCACCAAAATTCTACCTTTTTCTGCCATAGCTGTCTCAGCTTTGAGGATTTCCCGCCGCAAAGGTTCACATTGCTGCCAATTACGTCGCACTTCTCTATCTTCCACCCGCACGTTGCGTAAAATCTGCGGATAGGTGACAAAGCTATGATCGACTAAGTTAGCCAAGGAAACCGCCGATTTCCGCACTAAAACCGCTAAATGTAGGGCGGTTTGCATTCCATCCCCAGAAACTCCGTAATGATGGCAGAGAATATGACCGGATTGTTCGCCCCCTAGCATGGCTCCAGTTTCCCACATTTGCGCCTGAACGTGCTGATCGCCCACGGCAGTCCGCAAGAATTGACCCCCCAGTTTTTGCCAAGCGCGTTCAAAGCCTAAATTAGCCATCACCGTTGCCACTAATAACCCATCGGGTAGCTGTCCGGCTTCTAAGAGGGAACGACCCCAAAAATAGAGAATATAATCGCCATCTACTACTCTACCTTGACTATCCACGGCCAAGACTCGATCGGCATCGCCATCGAAGGCAAACCCCAAATCCGCTTGCTGATTAATCACCGCCGCCTGTAAGCTTTCTAAATGGGTAGAACCACAATTAACGTTAATGCGATCGCCATCGGCGCGATCATGTAAACAGATAACTTCCGCCCCCAAAGCTTGGAATACTAAAGGTGCTAGGTTAACGGCTGCCCCCCAAGCTAGATCTAAAACTATTTTTAATCCCGATAGGTTAATATCCGTCCCGACGGAATCAATCACAGCTTGATAATATTTTTGGATTAATTCGGGACAAAAAGTCGCTTTTCCCCAATTTATCGGTTTATCTGCTAATTCTAAATTGCCCCTTAAACCCGCTTCTATCTGTCCTGCTAAAGTGCCAGATAATTTTAAACCGCTACTGTCAAAAAATTTAATGCCGTTGTCTTCGGGAGGATTATGACTGGCAGAAATCATGATCCCACCCATCGCTTCGCTTTCTCTGGTTAAATAGGCGACGCAGGGAGTGGGACATAATCCCAGTTGCCAGACCTCTATTCCCGCCCAAGTTAAACCCGCAGTGATAGCATTGGCTAACATATCACTGGAATTACGCGAATCTTGACCGATAATTACCGGTTTGGTGACACCAGCTTGATTTTTTAATACCTGTCCCGCCCAAAATCCGATCTGTAGCGCTAGGGGGGCAGTTAATAATTCTCCCACTTGGCCGCGAATTCCGTCTGTGCCAAACAGGGGGGATGGCGGTAATTCGATCAAACCCCCTAAGGATAACAGGGGATGCGATCGAGCTTTCTGCCCATTTTGATACGATAGAGAAGCTACCATGGCCGATTCCTTTCCTCACACAACACACTCAGAGGATAACATGATCACCGATTTTTTAAAATTAATGTTCCCAGTTGACCTTAATCCTCCTCCCGGAGTTCCTGACACTGTAGGGTGTGGGGTGTAGGGTGTGGGGTGTGGGGTGTGGGGTGTGGGGTGTAGGGTGTGGGGTGTGGGGTGTAGGGAAATGGGGAGAATAAATAAAAATAATCTCCTGAATCCTGTCTCCTGAATCCTGTCTCCTGCCTCCTGAATCCTGTCTCCTGTCTCCTGAATTAAAGATTGTTGATTTTTGCCGGAGGTCTAAGCAAGGAACCCAGGTTATTTGATAAGCTAAAACGGTAATCTTGACCCCCGAATGCCCGTGCTGATCAGTGTTGTCATCCCCACCTACAATCGCCAAGCAATCTTAAAAAAATGTTTAATCGCTCTAGAAAATCAGCGTTTAACCGATAATAAGGTGGAAAACTACGAAATAGTCGTTGTCGATGATGGCTCTACCGATGGGACGATCGCCTGGCTAGAAAGTCAAAAAGCTAATTTACCCCATCTGCAACTGTGGCAACAGGATCACGGCGGACCGGCGATCGCTAGGAATCTGGGGGTAGAAAAAGCTCGTGGTGATACAATTATCTTTATCGATAGCGATCTGGTAGTGACAGAAAATTTTCTGCAAGCCCATGCCGAAGCTTTAACCGCCGGGGCAGCCAGTCTCGGCAGCGATCGCTTATTTACCTACGGCAGCGTCATTAACACCTGTAACTTCGATCATCCCACCAGTGAACCCTATAAAATCACCGATTTCTCCGCTGCCTATTTTGCCACGGGCAACGTAGCGATCGCCAAAAAATGGTTATTAGCGGCGGGATTATTCGACACCCAGTTTCAACTCTACGGTTGGGAAGACTTGGAATTAGGAGTGAGATTGAAACAATTAGGACTAAAATTAATCAAATGTCCTGAAGCCGTCGGTTATCATTGGCATCCCCCCTTTAATCTCGCCCAAATTCCCAATCTCATCGATAAGGAAATTCAACGGGGACGGATGGGAGTGATTTTTTATCAAAAACATCCCACCTGGGAAGTGCGGATGATGATTCAAATGACTTGGATTCATCGACTGTTGTGGGGTTTACTTTCCCTGGGGGGAACCCTGAATGAACGCAGCCTCTCCCCTCTGTTACAATGGTTGATCGATCGAGGTAAACCCCAATTAGCCCTAGAAATTGCCCGCATTTTTCTCAATTGGTACAACGTGCGCGGCGTTTATCAAGCTTATCGGGAAATGCAGCCTCAGTGAAATGTCTTGCCGAACACCGATGGGGTGTGACAGGATTTAGCATCGACAACCGACTCCCTAAAACCCGAGACTTTCTACCTCACCATCGAGATAACTGCCCTCAAGGTGAACATTTGCCGATAAAAAACTTAATATTTTCTTTCTTTTTCTGATAATTGCTGCCACAATCAAAAGCAATCGGCAGAGAGAGCGGCGGAAAACACTGACCACCTTTGCCCCTTGTCAATTATCGTCCGAGATTGGGCATATTTAGAAGTAAATTTTCCTAGAGGAGGAATCCCATAATGAGTATCGTCGATATTTTAATCGGTTTTGTCGGTGGAGGTGCGATCGGGGGTGGGGCTTTATATGCCCTGCAAGAGGGAAAAATCAGGGAAGCACTGCAAAAATATGAGAAAATTCGGGCGGCTTTAGGTGAAACCGAAGCGGAGTTAAAAGACACCCAAGGACAGTTTGGCAATATCGAAGCCACCTATAGAGAAGAATTGGCTAAATTGCAAAAAGAGTTAGAAGATAGCCAAGGACGTTTACCAGAGGCAGCCAGCGCAACTGCCGCTCCAGCCGTGGAAAATGCCCATACAACCGAAATTCAGGAACTTCAACGGCAATACGAAGCTAAAATCGAGGAATTGCGCCAAAGCTATCAAAGTCAAATAGAAGGGATTATAGAAGGCAAGCAAGCGGAAATAGAAGCCCTGCGTCAAAGTCAACAGGAGCAGATTCTAGAATTAGAAAATGGCTATCAGTGGCAAATTCAACTAGAACAGGGTTATCAAAGTCAACTGTTAGAACTAGAAAACGCCCGCCAAACGGTATTGGATGAGCGAACCCCTGAAATTGTCGAACCCTGGGATGATTTCCCCGATAACCCCAGTGCCGAAGAAATCAATCCTTTTGAGGGTTTTATCACGGAAGAAACCCTAGGATTAGAACCAGAATTTGCCCCCGAAACACCCCTAGAAACGCCCGTTTCCCCCTCAGAATTCACTGGGGAAATGAATCCCTTTGATGGTTTTATCACGGAAGAAAATCTAGAGTTAGCAGCGGAATTCACTCCTGAGATGGAGATGTTTGGCGAAGAGGAAGAAACTAGAATGATCGGTAGCCTAGAAGAATTATCGGGTAATTATGATCGAATATACAGTCAAGAAACCGTTGGCAGTGACACGGGTTTCTCTGATTTATTAGCCACCGACTCGGAAAAATTCGCCGATGCCCCAAATTCTCTAGATGACTTATTTGCCGATATTAATGACAGCAATAGCCCCGAATTATTCGAGCCTTTTGCTGAAGAAACCCCTAAAGTTGCATCTAACCGCCAAAATGTTGCTTCTGTTGCGAGTGACCAAGAAGAACTGGATTTCTTCAGTATGTGGGATGAAGAAGAAGTGAGCGATCCAGAATCCCTGCCTTCTGACGAAGAATTTCCCCTTGATGATCTATTTAGCGATGATTTATTCTCGGATTGGGACAATAGCAAAACCACGACGCCAGAATCTCATCAGTAGGCAGATTGCCCGCTATCAAGGCAGAAGACAGAATTTCTTCCCCACCCGATTTCTGGCTTCTGACTTTCTTAGTATATCGGCATAAGTACCTAAGCAAAATTAATTACACATATCTAACCACCTCTTGCCCCTTGCATGAGTGCCTATCTTCACTAGGAAATTTATTTTGCACGACCACTTATATCGGCCGTGTCCCCGTGTCCACCTATTCCCTTACCATAAAAAAATCAAAAAACTGTATCAAAAGTAACAGACACGGGTAAAAAAAACAAATAAGATATGTCAGGATGTCGTGCGCCCACTTGACTCTAGCTAAATCTTATTTTAAGGAGATTTCCCTGTGAAACTCGCTATTACACATCTTGTTTTATCCACCGCCACTTTCGGCCTAATGTTGGCTGTGCCGCAGAACGCCCAAGCCGCAGGCCTGATTCCCCGTGTCGAGGCCACAGCACCAGGTTTTACTACTAACTCCCAGGGGAGTCTAGCCGCTACTACCAACGGATTTGGGCTGCAGGGTCCGCCGCTTGACAGGCCAACTCTGACGGGAACTCACGCGCAGACAAATACTGGTATGACTAATCCCAATGCTTGGCGGACACCTCTACTGACCGCCAGTACCGTCGGAAACGTTACTATCGATTTTGCTTTCGGTCGTATCTATAATCTTGCTGGGTTTAGTTTCTGGAACCTTGGCGGTGATATGACATCAGCCGGTCAGGGGATTAACGGCGTGACGATTCAATACTCCAGCAACGGTGGAACAAATTGGACTACTCTGACTGACCCTGGCGTTCCAGCTTCCTTTAGCAAAGGCCCGGCTACAGGTGTTGTGTCCGCGCAACAGGTCAGTTTTAGCCCAGTCTATGCGACTAATGTTAGATTTATCAACATGAGTAACCATGGAATAACTGCTCCTACTAACTATCGTCTCGGCTTCAATGAGATTCAATTTACATCAATCCCCGAACCTTCCACCACCCTGGCTCTGTTAGCCTTGGGTTTAGCGGGTATGGGTCTTGGTCTGAGAAAAAGAATTTAATTTTTGGATGGTAGGTGGGGTTATGGGATAACACCGGGTAACCAATCTACTCACTTAGAGCAACCAACAGGGAGAAGTCTAAATCTTAGGTAGAGTTGCGTCAATGGTCGTTGGAGCAACAAGGGTGGCAGTGAAATTTTCGGATGGAGAATAAATCGTTAAGGTTTCACCACTGGAAGAAAACATCGCTCGTCCCTAGCAGATTTGACATTTTCCCAATCGGGACGCAAAGGATAAAGATTAGTAAGCCCCATAGTTGCCCCTTGCTAGGGGAATTTTTTTGCTGGAAAATAACGTTCGCCCCCAGCCCAGCCAAGACCCTCTAAATGGAACCCGTGGTCGAGAAAAATTAGAAAAACAGCCCTAGAGTTTCTGGCGAGTGCTATAAAGGTAAATAGTCATTTTGATCGCCTACTTGTCCTAACCATGCCACGCACCCAACGTAACGATAACTTTATTGATAAATCTTTTACCGTCATGGCGGATATCATTTTAAAGATCCTGCCCGCCAATAAAAAAGCCAAGGAAGCCTTTGTTTATTACCGTGATGGGATGTCTGCCCAAGCTGACGGCGAATACGCCGAAGCTCTAGATAACTACTATGAAGCGTTAACCTTAGAAGAGGATCCTAACGATCGCAGTTATATCCTCTACAATATCGGCATTATCCACGCTAGTAACGGCGAGCATGAAAAGGCTCTGGAATACTACGAAGAAGCTATCCAACTTAATCCTAGAATGCCCTCTGCCTTGAATAATATCGCTGTTATTTACCATTTTCAAGGGGAAAAAGCCAGAGAAGACGGCCGACAAGCGGAAGCGGAAGCACTCTACGACAAAGCGGCAGAATACTGGAAACAAGCCATCCGATTAGCCCCCAATAACTACATTGAAGCCCAAAACTGGCTGAAAATCACCGGGCGATCGGAAATTGATGTTTTCTTCTAAATTGAGGAGACAGGATTCAGGAGTCAGGAGTCAGGAAATTGCTTTTATTTATTCTCCCCAATTGATAATTCATAATTGATAATTCATAATTTCCACTCCCTCACTCCCCAATTGATCATTCATCATTCATAATTCCCCATTTCTCCCATGATCGATCGAGCAACAGTTGAAAAAATCGCCCATTTAGCCCGTTTAGAGATTGATAGCGGCGAAGAAGAACAATTTGCGGCGCAATTAAGCGGAATCCTCGATTATTTCGAGCAGTTAAGCGAATTAGACACGGAAAATGTGCCACCCACCACGCGAGCGATCGAAATTCAAAATATCACTCGCGCCGATAGTAATAGACTTTATCCCGATCACGAGGTCTTAGTGCAAGAATCGCCGGCCCCAGAAGGGGATTATTTCCGGGTTCCCCGTATTCTCAACACCGACGAAGACTAAATCAGTGACCACTATTTACTGTTTACTGATCACTGATTTAGATGCCATCTAGGGTTTTTGCTGCTATCTTGGACTAAGATCAGACCTAGCAATGGAGACATAATATAATGATCGCATCCCAAGATGTGGCACCATTTCAGCTTATTTCGACCGTAGAATCGGCAGCAACAGAATTTAGGCCTTGGGGTTCTTTCACCACCCTAGAAGAAGGTCCCGGTTATAAAATCAAGCGGATTGAAGTAAATCCGGGTCATCGTCTCAGTTTACAGATGCACTACCATCGCAGTGAACACTGGATTGTGGTTTCGGGGACGGCAAAAGTCACCTGTGGAGATAACGAAGAAATTCTCGGAGCCAATCAGTCCACTTATGTGCCGCAGTGTACCGCTCACCGTCTGGAAAACCCCGGGGTGATCAAATTGGTGTTAATTGAAGTGCAGAATGGGGAATATTTAGGAGAGGATGATATAGTCCGTTTTCAGGATGATTATGCTCGCCATCAGAGCTAAGACAGTGTTTAGGGGGACAGAAGGGCAAGAAACTATATTTTCGCCCCAAAAACCCTTTTAGGTTAGTCTGCCTGACTGTCTTCCCTGTTGTCAAGGCTACTCAAGTTATAGAACAATTTTCTTTTCCGTGCGGGTAGTGGTTTTCCTCCATGGCAGAAAAATAAACTTCCCCTAGACCTTGTGTGGGAAGCTTGAGGAAAGCTGGGCTAGGGGAAATAATTTATTCCTTTGCTGGATTAACTCTAGCATATAACTCTGATTTGTCAGGACTATAACAGCCAGATGTCAATTCTATGACAAAGAAAAGCCGCTCATAAGCTGCCCCCGCATCTAAATTGCTGGTTGAGATGAGGCACTCTTGCACTCTTGCAACAGGAAAGGGATTGGGGGAGATTCAGCTAATCTAAGGATAGGCCGTTAAAATGCGTCTTAGCTTATTCAGGAGATTATTTTTATTTGTTCTCCGCTCTCCCCTCTCCCCACCTGCCAATTCGTAATTTATGGTTCTTCGGTTTGTCTTATGCAATGTACAGGATTATAAGGAATGAAACTCTTATAGAGAAAGACATTTGGCGATTTTTGTCAATTGTTTTTGATCTAGAGCGAACTAATCAATTAAGTCTCTTGCCAGATAAGGATTTCTCCCGTCCACCTATTTTCTGAGAATTCTAGAGGTACTTGTAAATATTTGTTACAACGAGACGAGGAAAAATCTGAGGACAGGGACAGAAGAAAGGATTATCGACGGGGATCAAGGATTTCAGCAGGAAACTGCATTGGGGATCAAGAGAAACCGATTGTAAAGTTTTCGATACCTCTCGCCGATTCTTGTAATAGTTCGATACATATAACATAGATGATTAGCGATGATTGTAAATTTATATTGCGAATAGCTCATCTTCTTCGGTGTTTTCCCTATACTGGTTTTCATCAACTTTGAGCCGACGTGCAGAAAAGTTAGACCACCAAGTTTGTAAGAGGTCAGGAAGATGCAATTAACCGCAAGAAATAACTGGGGCTACGTTTCTTTAGCAATGCTAAAAAGCTTTCTTCTCTGGAGTTTCGTCCTCACTGTCTGTTTATTAGTAGTGGGATTTCCTTTAGTAGTATTAATGATGACAGTGGGAGCATTGTCGGCGATTATCTTACAGTCAGTTTTACCGATTAGTTCCGTGCTTTTAGTGGCGGGAATGATTATTGGTATCAATATTTTGGCTATCCTAATTAGTGCCGCTTTATTAACAGCAAAAGGTGTTCATCCCCATGAAGTTAGCTGGTTGCACTGGTTACACGGTGAGGTAAAAACCTCTCATCAAGCTGTTTATGCTTCTTGTCCCCTAACTTGCGGGGTAGTTCATTAAATCTGATTTTCTTACAGTGGAATTACTTACCTTTTTTCTATTTAGATTTATTTAAGTTTTCAACTGCTTTATCGGTTGATTATACACACTCCAAGCTAGTGCAACCCGGTTTTACCGGGTTTTTTCATCGTTATTGAGCTAAAGCAGTTATCTGAATAATGGGGAGTCGGTCTTCGCTCAAATTAGGTTAAACTTGATCTATTATCAGAAAGGCTGTAACTGAATATTAGAAGACAGGGAGATGAGAGCTTTTGATAACTGAAAACTCACATCTGATAACTGATAACTGATAACTGATAACTAACCGGTATAATGGGGGAGAAAACCGGAAAAAATCGATGTCTAGCCTTCCAGAAACCGACAATCCCAGCTACAAGGTCATCTTAGGGGCATTAAACCATTTAATCACCGTTGTTGCCCGTTTACGAGATCCAGAAAGCGGCTGTCCTTGGGATTTAGCCCAAACCCCAGAAACCCTGATTCCCTACGTTATCGAAGAAGCTTATGAGGTGGTAGCGGCGATTAAAAGCGGTGATAAAACTGCCATTGCCGAGGAATTAGGCGATTTACTGCTACAGGTGGTTTTACAAGCCCAAATTGCCAGTGATGAGGGTAATTTTAGCCTAGAAGAAGTGGCTAGAGGCATCACCGATAAATTAATTCGTCGTCATCCCCACGTTTTCGGGGAGCTATCCTTAGAAAATCCCGAACAGGTGCGTCAAAATTGGGAGAAAATCAAAGCTGAGGAAAAAAATGACCCGACTATTAGCGGCAAATTAACCCGTTATGCCCAAACTTTACCACCCTTAATGGGGGCGATGAAAATTTCTCGGCAAGCAGCGCGAGTCGGTTTTGAATGGGAAAATATCGCGGGAGTCTGGGAAAAATTTGGCGAAGAGTTAGCAGAATGGCAAGAGTCCCTAGAATCTAGCGATAAAGAGCATCAACAGGCAGAATTAGGCGATTTACTCTTTACTATTGTCAATCTTGCTCGCTGGTATAATTTAGACCCCAGTATCGCTTTACAAGAGACTAATCTGCGTTTTATTCAACGTTTTTCCCTAGTGGAATCTGTGGCGGAAAAGCCTCTCCATGACTATACACTAGAGGAATTAACAGTTTTTTGGCAGCAAGCGAAAGCTAAGTTAAGCTAAACGGCTTTTACTTCGAATCACCGATATAGACTCCAAAAGGGTTATAGCTATACCAACCATCATCTGGGCAATAATGCAAGAGCAAGAAATTAATAAGGACAAATCTAAGAGTTTTTGGGCTTCTATTCGAGAAAATCTGCAAATTATCGCTATAGCTTTAGTTTTAGCCCTATTGATCCGCACTTTTGTGGCTGAACCTCGTTTTATCCCCTCCGATTCTATGTTACCCACTTTAGAACAGGGCGATCGCTTAGTGGTGGAAAAACTTTCTTACGATTTCCATCCCCCTCGACGGGGGGATATCGTCGTCTTTGAACCGCCGGCACAATTACAATTACAGGGATATCAAAAGGACCAAGCTTTTATTAAAAGAGTGATTGCCACAGCAGGGGATGTGATTGCTGTCAAGGAGGGCAAAATTTACCTGAATAATCAACCCTTGGCAGAGGATTATATTCTCGAATCCCCTCAATATAATTTAATGCCTTTGCTTGTGCCGCAAAATAATTTATTTGTCATGGGAGATAATCGCAATAATAGCAATGACTCCCATATCTGGGGGTTTTTACCGGAAAATAACGTGATTGGTAGGGCGGTTTTTCGCTTTTTTCCTTTTAATCGTTTGGGGATTTTAGGGGGGAATAGCTAACAGGAATTTTTAGTCTTGATGATGTTGAACAATTAAGACGGAACAGGGGGCATGATGGAGAACATAATTACTCACACTACCTAAGAATAACTCTCCTAGACCCGATCGCCCACGCCGACCGATGACAATTAAATCAATATTTTCCTCTCGCGCCACTTTACAGATAGTTTTGGCGGCATGACCGTAAATTTGCCGGTATTCTCCCTTTACACCCATTTCTCCCGCCTGATTAGCCCTTTTTTGCAACATTGCCACCCCTTTCTGCTCAAATTCTTCCCATTGTTGCCGCCAAAAATCAAGAGTCAGATCATTGCCCTGGGCGGGGTAAATATCGGCTAAATTGGGTGGAATCGGTAAAGGGCTATAATCTTCTTCAGGAGAAAGGACGTGCAGTAGTAGGAGGTTAGCTTCGTACTTACTGGCTAAGGATACAGCCTCCTTAAAAACACTCTCCCCCATCTCCGACAAATCTACTGCTATCAAGATTTTTTGATACATTTTTCCACCTCTGCAACCATGCCTTATTTAACGGAATCCGACGCTATTAGGAATGCGATCGATCACTTTTCTCATTTTCCCATTCTTTGGTTAGATACGGAAGTAGCCGATTACGATAGCAAGACTCCCCGTTTGTCTCTGATTCAAATTCTGGCTGATTCCACGGACTTAACGGGGGAGCGGGTGACAATTTTGGATGTTCTTGATCGACCCGATCTTACTAACTATTTTATCACTAAAATCATGCTGGTTGACCGGATAGAAAAGGTTTTTCACAATGCTAGTTATGATTGTAAATTTTTGGGCGGTAAGGGCAAAGTTAAAAAAATCACCTGTACCCTAGAGTTAGCTAAAAAGGTTCCCTACTATATTGCTCCCTTACCCAATTATCAACTGAAAACCGTGGCTGAATGTCTTTGTCATTTTCCCGCTATCGATAAAAGTGAACAGGGGGGTAATTGGGGCAAAAGACCTTTAACCGCGGACCAGCTAGAATATGCACAAAAAGACCCCGTATATACAGCCCAAATCCACCATCGTCTTTTGCAGCTTTCCCATTTAATTACTCCTGATCCCGCGGGTGAGAATCTGGAAAGATTAACTAATCGTTATTGGGAAATTTACCAGCAATGGAAGATTTTAGATACAGAGATGGAACATCTCAAGGAACGTTTAAAGTCGGCAATGATTGAGCAACAAGCTGCGGAGATTAACGGGTTTTCGGTCAGTTATCAAAATCGCACTGGCAAAAAAGTTAAACTGGCCGAATTAGCCAAAGTTGTCTATTTATCGGGCCAGGATAGCCAAATATCTCTCTCCTTAACTAATGATTTTCTCAAAGAATTGGGGGATTTAGCCCAAGGGTTAACTATCGAGGAAACTCGCCAAAAAATCAGTCAATTGACCATTAAACAAAGTGAAGCTGACTTGAGATGATTATAGCAGAATAGGAGTCAATACCAAATTAGGTTATACTTGATGCGGATGAGAAAGGCTGTAATAGCTAGAAAAAATTGCTTGCGGGGATAATCTAAATGACTGTAAAGATCGCTTATCTGGGGCCGGTGGGAACCTATTCAGAAACAGCCGCTTTAGCATTTGCTAACAGTTTACCACCCCAGCCTCGTCAATTAATACCCTATCCTAGCATTGCCTTGGCCTTGCGATCAGTTGTCCAAAATCAGGCCGATTTAGCAGTGGTCCCGGTGGAAAATTCCACCGAAGGAAGTGTGGTAATGACTCTTGATGCTTTATGGCAATTACCCGGGTTACAGATTCAACAAGAATTAGTTTTACCGATTTCCCATGCACTTCTATCTCCCAGACAATCGCTAACAGAAATTAAAACCGTTTATTCTCATCCCCAAGCTTTAGCCCAATGTCAAAAGTGGCTAGAAAATAATTTACCTAACGTGCCGATTATTCCCACCAATTCTACCACAGAAGCGATTCAAATTCTCGATCGAGAGGCTAATTCGGCCGCTATTGCTTCCCCCCGGGCGGCAAAACTCTATAATGTACCAATATTAACACAACCAATTAATGATTATCCCGATAATTGTACCCGTTTTTGGGTAATGGCTGTAACTTCCCATCCTCAAGGTGAGCGGATGTCCCTCGCTTTTCAAGTTTTAGATCAACCTGGTGCTTTAGTCAAACCTTTAGAAGTTTTTGCCAAACGTCAGCTTAATTTATCTCGGATCGAATCGCGACCAACTAAACGATCTTTAGGGGAATACATATTTTTTATTGATCTAGAAATTAATCCAGATCAACAGCATTTAATCGGGGCAACTTTAGAAGAATTAACCAATTATACCGATGCGATCAAGGTTTTTGGTGCTTATCAGGTGGTTAATTTGCCTGTAGAGAGTTTAGAGGAATTATAAACTAAATTCCTCATAAATTACAGAAATTAAATAGAGATATTTTAGATTTTAAGAGAGGGAAGAATCGGCAAAGATGAGTTTTCCTCTGGGGTAGAATCAAGCTTTCTTTCCCCAACTAGAGGAAGAATAATTTCTACAGTTGTTCCTAAACCTTTACCTTGACTAGAGATAGTAATATCTCCCTCCATCATTTTCATAAAATTCTTAGAAATAGCTAATCCTAAACCCGTACCGCTAAATTTTCTAGTTGTGGAACCATCAATCATCACAAAAGGGCGAAATAATTTTAATTGCTGCCGGGGATCTATACCGATTCCTGTATCGATTATAGTCATAATAGCCTGTGGATGTTCTAAGTGAGTTATTAAAGAAATTGTGCCTCTATCAGTAAATTTAATTGAGTTAGAAATAACATTCAAAATTACCTGTTTTAATTTAGTGGGATCAGCATAAACTATCGGATTTTCTGGACAGAAAAGTAAATTTAATTTTAAGCACTTAAGTTGCAGCGATGCTGTTTGTAAATTAATAACTTCATTGATAATTTGGTGTAAATCTACTGGTTCAGGATTAACGGAAAGTTTGCCCGCTTCTATTTTAGCAATACTGAGAATATCATCAATAATTCCTAACAGATGTACGGCTGCATTATCCGCTTGTTGCAGATATTCTTTTTCTTCCTCCTCGCTATTACAAAATCCATCCATAACGCAACGAATTGAGCCAATAATACCATTAAGAGGGGTGCGTAATTCGTGGGAAGTATTCGCCAAAAATTGGTTTTTTAATTGATTGGCATTTTCCGCTTCTTGCCAACTCTTAACTATTTCCTCTCCCCAAAGGCGTAAACGTTCGAGCATTTCCTCTAAGGCCGAGGCTAACTGATTAATTTCTCGAATATCAAAGTTTTCTGGTCTAATCTTTTGGGAAGGAATTTTTTGAATATTTAAGGCATAATCTCGCAGTTTTTCTAAAGGTCTAGCTAAATCCCTGGCGATCAGTATAATAGCTACTAAATAAGCTAATAATAAACCAGAAATCAGATAAAAAATTGCCTCCCAAATTTGTTGCAGAGGAGCCAGAGCTTGGGAGAGGGGACTAATGGCTAAAACTATCCATTTTTGGGATGATTCTCCCGTAACTGGACTGGGGAGGGAACTATAACCAGCGACTAATTCTTTGCCATCTTTCTCGAAAGAAAATAAATGCAAGAAATTTTGTTTTCCTCGGATAGCATTATTGATAATACTATTTAAGCGTTCAGCATCAGCTTCTTGACTGATATGGCTACCAATGCGATCAAAATAGGGATGAGCGAGAATAATGCCATTTTCAGAAATAACCACGGGATAACCTGACAAAGAACCGGGTAAAACCTTCTCACGGTAAAGGAGAGAAGCTTGCAGAATCAGACTAGATTGTAATTGTCCTTGATTATCGTAGATGGGAACGGCAAAAACTAATTCTAATTGACGATTATTATTGGGAGATTTAATTAGAAATTTTCGGGGTAAACTTCTAACTAAAATATTTTCGATATTACCAGCAAAGCTAGTCCGTTTTTCTGTCCATCTTTCCAGGGACAAAACTTTGATAATTTCTGGTTCACAGGCTCGATTTAATAAAGGTTGCTTGGTCTTAATATCAATTAATTCCACACAGTTAATCTGATTAGGAAGTCGCGCCGTGAATTGTTGTAAAAAAGCTTCTTTTTCGGCTAAGGTTCCCTGTTTTAAACCCAGACTTTCGCTCGCAGTGATAAGATTGGCCTGCAAAAGTTGAATTGATTGCTCAATATTATCTGCTTTTCTGATGGCACTTTCGGTAAGATTTTGACGAGCCGTTTCCAAAAAAGCCGATCGCGCCTTACGATAGGTGACATAAACTCCCATTAGTAGTACAGGTACACTGACCAAGAGTAAGCGAGAGAGCAGAATACGACGAAAGGAGGATTGACCGATAGGCATAGGCAGAAATTGGTTTGATTCTTGCTATCAAACTCTAGACTATACTAGCCTATTCACCAATCGGACCGGGTGATATCCCCGAGCATTTGCCATGAATCGTCCTCACACCACCGTTATTTTAGCCATGAGTGCCGATGGTAAAATTGCCGACGCCTACCAGTCGGCGGCCAGGTTTGCCTCTGCTACCGATAAAATGCGTCTAGAACAACATTTATCCCGCATGGATGCCGCTTTATTCGGTGCCAACACCCTGCGCGCTTATCACACCAGTCTTCCTATCCGTCATGGCGATTTTCTCGCATACCGTCAACAACGGGGATTATCTCCGCAGCCGATACAGATCGTTTGTTCTCATTCAGGCCTGCTTGATCCCGGGATGAAATTTTTTCAGCAGCCTTTCCCTCGCTGGTTAATCACCGCAGCGGAAAAAGTGGCGGCATGGGAAAATCGGGGTTTATTTGAGCTTGTCTTAGTCTGCGGTGATTGGAAGGCTATTTTTAGGCAATTTACCGCCCTAGGTATCAAAAAGCTGGCGATTCTGGGAGGTGGTGAATTAATTGCCTCTCTTTTAGCTGAAGATTTAATCGATGAAATCCATCTAACCATTTGTCCGTTGCTGTTAGGAGGCAATAAAGCGGCAACTCCTCTGGCAGGAACTGGATTTATGGCTGATTCTGCCAGAAAATTACAACTTTTGAGCGTGGAAACCGTGGAAGAAGAAATTTTCTTACATTATTCCCTTGAACGGCAGTCCCATAAATCTCAAAACTAGATTACCTTAAATAGGGTCTGCTGAAAAAGTTTGTTGGTGGGGGCAGGGTGTGGGGTGTAGGGTGTAGGGTGTAGGGTTTTACTGATTTTGAGGTACTCAGTTACCTAATTTTCAGGGAAAAAGTCCCGGAATTTTACCCCTAATCACTCCCAGTCCGGTACTTTTTGATTGACAAAAAGTCTAAAAGTCTTACCCAACAAGGGTTTTAGATTTATTCAGCAAACCTTAAATAAAAAGGTTGACTTATCTTGTCCCATGGTAGAACAGCTTAAACCCCAATATTCTGTCGTTTGGATTGATAAAATGAGTGAGATTCCCCAACAAAAATGGGATGCTCTCGCTCAACCCCTAACTACTCCCTTTCTCGAGTGGGAATGGTTACATAATATCGAAACTTCCGGCAGCGCCACGGGACGCACGGGGTGGCAACCTGCTCATCTAACAGTTTGGTGCGGTGCTGAGTTAATTGCCGCCGCTCCTTTGTATATTAAAAGTCATAGTTACGGTGAATTTGTCTTTGACCATCAATGGGCAGATCTTTCCCATCGTTTAGGGATTAGATACTATCCGAAACTGTTAGGAATGACCCCTTTTACTCCGGCGGTGGGTTATCGTTTTTTAATTGCTCCGGGGGAAAATGAACTGGAGATTACTGCTTTAATGATAGCGGCAATCGATCATTTTTGTGACCAAAATAATCTGTCGGGTTGTCATTTTCTTTTTGTGGATCCCCAATGGCGAATTTTAATGGAAAATTTTGGCTTTACTCCCTGGTTACACCATAGTTATATTTGGAATAACAAAGGTTTTCAAAGTTTTGAAGATTATCTGACGGTTTTTAATGCTAATCAACGCCGCAACATTAAACGGGAACGGAAAGCGGTGACTAATGCGGGGTTAATTATTAAAACTCTGGCTGCCGAAGAAATTCCCCATCATTTATTCCCGTTAATTTATCGGTTTTATAGCAGTACCTGTGATAAATTTTATTGGGGAAGTAAATATCTGACACAGAAATTTTTTGAACAATTATATCCGAATTATCGTCAGCGAGTGGTTTTGATTACTGCCTACCAGAATGAAAAGGATACTAAACCGGTGGGTTTATCTTTTTGTATTCGCAAAGATACTAATCTTTATGGTCGTTACTGGGGAAGTTTTCAAGAGTACGACTGTTTACATTTTGAAGCTTGTTACTATCAACCGATCGATTGGGCAATTAGTCAAGGTATTACCATGTTTGACCCCGGCGCGGGAGGACAACATAAAAAAAGACGGGGTTTTCCCGCCACTGCCAATCACAGTTTACACCGTTTTTATCATGGTAAAATGACTCAAATTCTCCGCAACTATATCCAGGAAATTAATCAAATGGAACAGGAAGAAATTGAGGCAATCAATCAAGATTTACCCTTTTCTAAGAGAGAAATTGAGTTGAACGAGTAATTTAGATAGGGTTTGTCCTTGGGTGCAATCAACTATGAATACGAGGTTCCGGGTGCAGAGTAGTGAGAATTTCACTTTCGAGCGCCGCTAGGGTTTCTAAGCGTTGCTCGATCACTGTCCGTTCAAAATAATCCGCTGCTAATAGCCAATAAATACCATAATGACGCGCTTCGGAAGCCATTAAACCGCGATAAAATTGAGCTAATTGAGGATCGGGACAATATTCTGCCAATAAACCTAATCTTTCGTGGGAACGCGCCTCGATTAAAGCTGATATTAACAGCGAATCCAAAAGGCGATCAGGTTCTTGGTGACGAATCTGGGCCTTTAATTTAGCACCATAAGGGGGAGAATTCAAGGGAGCGAGGGGAATTCCCCATTTATCTAACCATTGATTGACCTGTTCAAAATGTTCTAATTCCTCTTGTGCGATCGCAGTTAATTTCCGCACGAGGGAAGCGTAGGAAGGATAACGAAACATGAGATTTAAGGCCACTCCTGCCGCTTTTCGCTCACAATGGGAATGATCGAGCAGAATAATCTCTAAATTATTAATTGCCTGTTCTATCCAATCCTCAGAGGTGGCACTGACTAATAAATTAATCTTTCCCATCGTCGCTGATTCCAATTTGCTGCCTCTTTCACCCTAACCCAAAAAGTCGAACAACACCAGTCAAAAACTAAGGACACGGCTTCTGTGATAGCCTAGATGATCGGTGAAGCATAAACACGGCCAATCAATCAGATGGATTTTTTACTGGAAGTCGGTACAGAAGAACTACCCGCAGATTTTGTCGATAGCGCGATCGCACAATTGCAGGAAAGAGTTAGCAAGAGTTTAGAGACGGAATCTCTGGACGCGACTGCTATTCAAGTTTACGCAACCCCGCGCCGTTTGGCCGTGTTAATCACAGGATTACCGAGGGAGCAAGAAGATCGCAGCGAGGAGATCAAAGGACCCCCAGTTAGTGCCGCCTACAAAAATGGTCAAATTACCCCCGCTGGTGAGGGTTTTGCTCGAAAACAGGGAGTTAGCACCGATGCTTTCTCAATTCGCACCACAGACAAAGGAGAATTTGTCTATATTGAAAAAACGATTCCGGGTCGTCAAACAGCCGAGATTTTAACTGAATTAATTCCCCAATGGATTACCCGTTTGGAAGGAAGACGTTTTATGCGTTGGGGAGATGGAGATTTAAGATTTCCCCGGCCAATTCGTTGGTTATTAACTTTAGTGGATGGGGAAGTTTTACCCCTAGAATTAATTAATGGCTCTACCACTTTAACCAGCGATCGCTTAACTTTTGGTCATCGCATTCTACACCCGCAATCCTTAGCCATTAGTCATCCCCAAGCATATTTAACCAGTTTGCGCTCGATTTTTGTGGAAGCGGATCCGCAAGTGCGTCAACAGATAATTACCGATCAGATTACCACCCTGGCCAAAACACTGGAGGGAGTGGCAGAAATTCCCGCAGATTTATTAGCAGAAGTGACTAACTTAGTCGAATATCCCACGGCAATTGTCGGCAAATTTGACGATGAATTTCTGGAATTACCCCCGGAAGTAATTATTACCGTGATGGTGACACATCAGCGTTATTTCCCAGTCAAGACTAAACAGGGTTTGTCACCCTATTTTATTACTATTTCCAATGGCGATCCCCAGAAATCTGAGATTATCTCCGCAGGAAATGAAAGGGTTATCCGCGCACGGTTAGCCGATGCCAGATTTTTCTATACTGCCGATTGTGATGAACCCTTAGATAGTTTCCTTCCCCAACTGGAAAACGTCACTTTCCAAGAAGAATTGGGAACCATGCGCGATAAAGTCGATCGGATTATGGAAATTGCCCAGATGATCGTCGAACAGTTAAATCTCGATGAACAAAGTCGCAGTGATATAGAGTCCACTGCCATGCTTTGTAAAGCGGATTTAGTTACCCAAATGGTTTATGAATTTCCTGAATTACAGGGAGTAATGGCCGAAAAATATGCTTTAATTAGTGGTGAATCGGCTGTAGTTGCCCGGGGCATTTTTGAACATTATCTGCCTCGCAATGCCGGGGATCTACTCCCGGAAACAATAACCGGTCAAGTGGTGGGAATTGCCGACAGATTGGATACTTTAGTCGGTATTTTTGGACTGGGAATGCTGCCCACTGGTTCTTCAGATCCCTTCGCTCTCCGTCGGGCTGCCAATGCAATAATTAGTATTATCTGGTCAGCCGATTTTAATATCAATCTTTTGGCATTAATTGAGCAAATAGCTCAGGATTTTGTCACCAGTCATCCCGATAAACCCAACCCAGTCAATCTGATTAAAGATTTTTTTTTACAACGTCTGCAAACTCTCTTAATTGATGATTTGAGCATAGATTACGATCTCGTTAATGCAGTTTTAGGGGAAAACGATCCGGAGTATAAGTCTCGCGCTTTAGAAAATTTATTAGATACCCGTGAACGCGCTCGCTTTTTATCCCAAATTCGTCAGGATGGTCAGTTAGCCAACATCTATGAAACCGTCAATCGCTCGACCCGTTTAGCACAAAAAGGAGATTTAGATACAACTACCCTAGAAGCCAAGGCAATCATCAATACGGAGTTATTTGAACAATCCTCCGAATCAGCATTTTATAACGCTTTAATTGCCCTAATTCCCGAAACTATCAGCGCAAGAGAGCAAAGAGATTATCAGCGTCTCCTCACTGCTTTAACGGCAATTTCTCCCCTGGTGGCTGACTTTTTTGATGGCGAAAATAGTGTGTTAGTGATGGCAGAAAAAGAATCTGTCCGTCGCAATCGTTTAAATCTGTTGGGTTTACTGCGAAATCACGCCCGAGTCCTAGCAGATTTTGGCGCAATTGTCAAGGGATAATTCAGTTATCAGTTATCAGTTATCAGTTATCAGTTATCAGTTATCAGTTATCAGTTATCAGTTATCAGTTATCAGTTATCAGTTATCAGTTATCAGTTATCAGTTATCAGTTATTCACTGAAAACACTTCCTAATTCATAATTCATAATTCCTAATTCATAATTCATAATTCATAATTCATAATTCATAATTTATAATTCCCCACTGATAAATGAAATGGCCGATTCTGAACTACAGCAACAAGTCCAAAGATTACATCGACTGACAGTATGGGGTCGTTGGTTATTCGTGTTGGGTTGTTGGTTAGGGATTGGTTCGGCGAGTTTATGGGTTTTATGGGATGATATAGCCTTAATGCGGCAATATTTTACTTGGACAGCCCTAAGATACGCTTTAGCTTTCAATTACTGGCCTTCTATCGGTCTAGCCTTTTGTCTTGCCATTACAGGAGCAGTGTTAGTCTGGCAAAGTCGCAACATTATTTTAGGACTTTCCCCCAGAGAAAAACTGCGCTTAGAGCAACGGGTGCGGAAAATTCGGGACGAAGGGTCGCGTCATCCCCTCTGGCGCTGGATCTTAAAAAGCAGGGAAAAAGACTTACAATGATAAAGCTTTGCTGAAAGCTGACGGCTAGAACCCCCACTAGATATAATTCTTTACGCAACAACTATTGACTTTTGAATCCACTTATGACCGTGACTCCCCAAGCTCCTCCGAAAACTCGCCGCGTGGTTTTTCCCTTCACCGCTATTGTCGGCCAGGAAGAAATGAAATTATCCCTAATGCTCAACGTCATCGACCCCAAAATTGGCGGGGTGATGATTATGGGGGATCGAGGTACGGGAAAATCGACCACAATTAGGGCTTTAGCCGACCTTTTACCAGAAATTGACGTAGTTGCTAACGATCCCTTTAATTCTGACCCCAATGATCCCGATTTAATGAGCGATGAGGTGCGGCAAAGGGTGGACGAGGCCATCCCCTTGACCATTGCCAAGAAAAAAGTCACTATGGTAGATCTGCCCCTCGGTGCGACGGAGGATCGGGTCTGTGGCACGATTGACATCGAAAAAGCCCTGTCAGAAGGGGTAAAAGCTTTTGAACCAGGATTGCTGGCCAAAGCTAACCGCGGCATTCTCTATGTGGATGAAGTCAATTTACTTGACGATCACCTCGTCGATGTGCTATTGGATTCGGCCGCTAGTGGTTGGAATACGGTGGAACGGGAAGGAATTTCCATCCGTCACCCGGCCCGGTTTGTTTTGGTGGGATCGGGCAACCCAGAAGAGGGAGAATTGCGCCCACAACTGCTCGATCGCTTTGGAATGCACGCCGAGATTCACACCGTCAAAGAACCACCTCTACGGGTCAAAATCGTGGAACAGCGTGCGGAATTTGATGGCAATCCCCTCTCGTTTTTAGAGAAATATAACTTAGAACAGGAAGAACTGCAAAGAAAGCTAGTGGAGGCCCAAAATCTTTTGCCTTCCGTTGAGCTTGATTATGATCTGCGGGTGAAAATTTCCGAGGTTTGTTCCGAGTTGGACGTGGATGGATTGCGCGGCGATATCGTTACCAATCGCGCCGCTAAAGCTCTGGCCGCTTTAGAAGGACGGACAACTGTGACGGTAGATGATATCCGTCGGGTAATTGTTCTCTGTTTACGTCACCGTTTGCGGAAAGATCCCTTAGAATCGATCGATTCTGGTTATAAAGTCTTGAAAGCTTTTAATCGCGTCTTTGGATTAGAAGAAAATTCCTAAACCCCACTTCACCCTCTCCCCGAAGAGAGGGTTTTTGACTGGATTTAGAGATGAAGGCCAAAAAGGGCTAGATGTGGCCAAATAAGCTAGAATTTTATCGATCGCTGTTATTCTCTGGGGGAATGTCCATGTGGGTTGAAAGTATAAAACTCGAAAACATTAAATGCTTCCAGAATCAAGAGATTAAATTTATTAGTAATCCCAAGAATCAACGTCATTGGCGTGCTAAACCTTGTCGTTGGATCACTTTATTAGGAGAAAATGGAGTAGGAAAAAGCACGATTTTACAGGCTTTGGCTTTGCTGCTCGCAGGACCAGAAGCAGCCAAAGAATTATTACCACGTCCGACCGGTTGGATATGTAATCCTAAAACACCGGGTAAATTAACCGCAGTGCTTCATCAAGAAGATGGAGATGCGGGAAAATTTGGTACGGATAAAACTCGAAAAACTTTTGCTTATTCCTATTTTGTTACAGGCAAGGAAAGGTTAGAGTTAGGAGGCAGTAAGGACAAACAAACCTATACAGAACCAGCATTAATCGAAGAAAATACTAAAATTTTAAGTTGGTTGCGAGCCAATGCTTTTGCCTCCGATAATCATGGTTGGTTTGCCGTCGGTTATGGAGCTTTCCGTCGTTTGACACGAGTGAGTCAAGTGATCATTCCTAGTCTTGAACCTCCGAAACGCTCTAGCAACTTTTTCAGCCAATTTAATGAGGATACATCTTTAAGTTCTTTTGAGAGATGGATGGTGTATTTAGATTATCGAATAGCCAAAAATCCTGAAGATAGTCAAGCCAAACAAATGAAAAAAATCGGCGAAGAAGCAATTACTAAACTGTTACCCGGTAATGTAGAAATTGCTGAAGTAACTGCCGATGCCTTGATTCAGTTTCTAGTTAACGGTCAAAAAGTTCCAACCATTAGTTTATCCGATGGTTTTCGGAGTATGATTGCTTTAGCTGGGGATTTAATTTGGCGATTATTACAATCCTTCCCCAATCTAGATGACCCCACAAAGGCTTCTGGAGTCGTCTTAATCGATGAGTTAGATATTCATTTACATCCTTCTTGGCAAAGGGAAATTGCTGGATGGTTACAGGAAGTTTTTCCCAACCTTCAATTCTTTGTCGCTACTCATAGTCCTTTAATCGCTGCCGGTGCGGGGGAAAAGTCTTTAACCCTACGAATCGATCTGGTAGCGGGTGAATCAGAGATTGTAGAAATTCCTTATTTAGAATTAGCGGCTAATGTTGATCGTACTTTAACAAGTGCTGCTTTTGGTTTGAAATCAACCTTTCCCACTGAGACAGAAAATAAAATTAAGCGTTACCACCAACTAAATCGTAAAAATAAAAATCTGGCAGCAGAAGAAAAGCAAGAATATGAACAACTGTCATTATTTGTTCAAGACGTTAAACCCTTTGGCGAAATTAGTCAACCTAATAGTTTAGAATCCCGAATTGATGCCTTACTAGAGGAGCGTTTGTCTTGATTCCTGTCACCAGAATATCAGAGCCACCCGTATTAGCTAAAAATGCCGCTCGTTGGCTAGAGGCTTTAGAATCAATAAAATCAAACAACAAGGCAACTAAAGCTCAAATTAACCAAGCACAAAATAAATACAGTCATCCGCAAGTTAAAGACGCATTAGTTAAAATGTTTAATGGGAAATGCGCTTACTGTGAAAGTAAGATTACAGTGGTAACTTACGGAGCGATCGAACATTTTTATCCAAAAAGCCAGTATCCTGATCTGACTTTTACTTGGGAGAATTTACTGCTTTCTTGTGATAAATGTAATGATGCCAATCACAAAGGCACAAATTTTCCTCTCGATGATATCACAGGAAATCCTCTGTTAATAGACCCCACGGATGGAGTAACCGATCCGAATACACATCTTGAATTTGTTTGGGATGAAATGGCAAAATTGGCCAGTGTTTATGGTCGGGATCGACGTGGTCAAATTGTTGAAGATTTGTTCGATCTCAATGGTATGCGTGGACGAAAAGAATTAATTAACTATCGTAGTCAATATATTAAAAGGTTGTTAGCATTATTACGTTTAGCAAAACAAGGAGACTCGGAGGCTTTATCTTTACTGCAAGAAGCTTGTCAATCGGGAGCGGAATATTATGCTTTTGCTAGTATTTATATACTGCCTCATTTGCCTCCCTAAAATCAGGGGTAATTATTATCTACAGTCTGAAAAACAAAATTTCTCGCTTATTATTCTCACCCTACTTGATATTTATGTCTCGTCCTGTTGTTTATTTTGCCGTTACTAATCATGGTTTTGGCCATGCTGTCCGCAGTGCTTCGGTAGTAGCTAATATTATTGAACTTAATCCCGAAATTTTGCCGATATTAGTCACCACGGCCCCGCGCTGGTTATTAGATTCCTATATATCCGGAGAATATATTCAAAGACCCCGGGGGTTTGATGTGGGGGTAATCCAATCGGATAGTTTAACGATGGATAAATTAGCTACCAAAGAAAAACTAGAACAAATAATTGCTCAATCAAGGGCAATTATTGCCAGTGAAGTTAATTTTATTAAAACTAATCGTGTGGGTTTAGTTGTGGCCGATTTACCGCCTTTAGCGGCACTAATTGCCAAAAGTGCGGGGCTTCCTTGTTGGATGATTGGTAACTTTGGCTGGGATTTTATCTATCGTGATTGGGGTGAAGAATTCGCCAGTATTAGTGATTGGATCAGTCGTTGTTATAATCAATGTGATCGCTTGTTTAAACTGCCTTTAGCAGAAGCAATGACAGCATTTCCTCACATTACAGAAGCAAATTTAACCGGGGGGACACCCCGCTACAGTGAAGAACAATTGCGACAGGAATTTAAGCTAAATGCCCCTAAAGAAAAAACTATTTTATTGAGTTTTGGGGGGTTAGGATTAGAAGCAATTCCATATAATAACCTCGCCAGTTTTCCCGATTGGCAATTTATCACTTTTGAAAAAAACGCGCCCGAATTGCCCAATTTAATCCGCCTACAGGATAAACCAGAGCGGAGCTATCGTCCCGTGGATTTTATGCCCCTATGCGATCGAATTATTTCCAAACCAGGATATAGTACCTTTGCCGAGGCTTTAAAATTAGAGGTTCCGATTGTTTCCCTGATGCGAGAAGGTTTCGCCGAATCAGCGATTTTATTGGCCGGAATTCAAGATTATAGTTATCATCAAATTATTAGCAGTGAAGAATTTTTTCAAGGTAATTGGGACTTTTTACGCCAAGCTCCCCAACCGCCCAGATTAAAGGTTAAACTGGCTAAAGATGGTGCAGAATCGATAGCGAGAGCTATCGTAGAATACTTTGAGAGGCAATAACCCTCCAGGGTAAAGTTGACGGCCAACCTGAACATAGAACTAGGGAGACAGAAACAAGATCGGGCAGCAAGCCGATACTTGTTACAATAGTTTACAAATCACCCTGCCCCGTCACCGAACTATGTCCGAACAGATGATCTCCCCAGAGACGCAAAACCCAGAAGCGATTACCGTTGAAGTGCAGCCCGTGCATATTCCCGAAGAGCATCGGGAAGATATCGGCCCCATGGATGACAACGTAGCCGAGAGTTGGCGCTACAATCCCCAAGTTATTAACGACTATTACCGTGGGCGACCTCTAGACGTTGTGGGGAGATTAATCGAAATTGCCCTGCCGGTTTTATCTTTTGTCATCGGTATCTGGTGGGATAAACTGCGGGGAAAATCGCCAAAAAATGAAATTAGACGGGCCGTACAATTGCGGGAAATGTTGACCAAATTGGGACCGACCTATATTAAAATCGGTCAAGCTCTCTCTACCCGGCCTGATTTAGTACCACCTTTATATTTAGAAGAATTAACCACTCTACAGGATCAAATACCCTCTTTTCCTAACGAAATTGCCTATCGTTTTATCGAGGAAGAATTAGGTTATTCTCCCGAGGAAATTTACGCAGAATTATCCCCCAATCCCATAGCGGCCGCTTCCCTAGGACAAGTTTACAAAGGTAAATTAAAAACCGGAGAGAAAGTCGCCGTTAAAGTACAGCGTCCCGATTTGATTCGCTGTATAACTTTAGATGTGTATATCATGCGTAGTTTGGCGACTTGGGTGAAAGGTAATATTAAAAGACTTCGCTCCGATTTAGTGGCAATTACCGACGAATTAGCCGCTCGTATTTTTGAAGAAATTAATTATCTTCACGAGGGACAAAACGCCGAAAAATTCGCTCAACTTTATGGTCACATTGCCGAAATTTACATCCCCAAAATCTACTGGAAATATACTGGGCGACGGGTTTTAACCATGGAGTGGGTGGACGGCACAAAATTAACTAATATCAAAGAAATTCAAGCTCAGGGTATTGATGCCACCCACTTAGTTAATGTGGGGGTGCAGTGTTCTTTGCGTCAATTACTTGAACACGGATTTTTCCATGCAGATCCCCATCCGGGTAATTTATTAGCGACTCCCGACGGTAAATTAGCTTATCTTGATTTCGGCATGATGAGCAATATTGAACCCTATCAACGCTACGGTTTAATCGAAGCGGTGGTGCATTTAGTCAACCGGGATTTTGAGTCTTTGGCCAAGGATTACGTTAAGTTAGACTTCCTGTCACCAACTACCAATTTAGAGCCAATTGTTCCCGCTTTTTCGGAAGTTTTCGGTAATGCTTTGGGCGCGAGTGTGGCAGAATTAAACTTTAAAAGTATCACCGATAAAATGTCGGCGATGATGTATGAGTTTCCCTTTCGAGTTCCTGCCTATTATGCCCTGATTATTCGCTCGATGGTGACTTTAGAGGGAATAGCGATTGGCATCGATCCTAATTTTAAGGTACTGAGTAAAGCCTATCCTTATATTGCTAAACGTCTGCTCACCGATCCTTCTACGGAGTTGCGAGATTCCCTGCGAGATTTATTGTTTAAAGACGGTACTTTTCGCTGGAATCGTTTAGAAAATCTCCTGCGTAATGCTAAAGATTCTAATGATTTTAACTTCGAGAAAGTCACCGATCAAGCGTTAGATTTTCTCCTTTCAGATAGGGGTATATTTATCCGCGAAAAATTAGTTAATGAGTTAGTAAATGCGCTAGATAACTTCGGTCGTCGCACTTGGTTTAATCTCACGGTTAATTTCCGGCAACAGGTGGGTTTAGCGGTACAAGAAACTCCCCCAGAATTGTTGGGTGATGCCAAGACTTTTGAGCATCTTCGCAACATCTTTAGTATTTTACAGGAAACAAAAGGATTCGATGCCATGGCTATGGTCCCAGTGATGACTAAACTAATCGCTAAACCGGAAACCCAACAGATGGGACAAAAAATTGCTGAAGGTTTGCTACAAAAATCCCTAGCGCGTTTGATTCGTTACCTAGTTCTCGAATTCGATACACCAAATCATCAGCAAAATGGAGAATTACCGAAAGCTTTACCCGCTGCTGATTAACCTCTGTTCGGTCAATAAATGCCGTGAAATAAATTTCACGGCTACGAGAAGAACGCTAAACTTTTTTAAAAGTTTTTTTATCCTAGCTGGTTAACGGGGTTTAAAGGTAACTTGTAAACCGTCCCGGGGGTGAGGAGTGGGGATAGAGGTGAGGGTGAGATCTTGATTGGGGAGTAATTGCCAATCGTACTTTTGTACTAAACGGACGGCTAAAATTTTCATCTCTAAACGAGCGAATTCCTTGCCGATACATTCGCGCAATCCCGCACCAAAAGGGATATATCCATAGGGTTTTTCCTCGGTTAAAAAGCGATCGGGATCAAAGGTTTCAGGATGGGAATAAATATTATTATCTTTATGGGTATTGGTGATTTGATACTGCACTGTCCATCCTTTCGGCAAATGATAACCGTTAAATTGACAGTCTTCTATTACCCGACGGAATCCTCCTCCCACGGGTGGAGTAAAACGTAAAACTTCTTTTAAAACGCGATCTAAATAGGTCATCTGTTTAAGGGTATCGACGCTTAAAGGACTGGATAGATCAAAATTAGTTATTTCCTCCAAGACAAGCTGAAAAATATCGGGATGCAGTGCCATTTGTAGGCAGAAAGTGGCGATAGCGGAGGTTAAAGTTTCATGACCAGCAAAGAGTAATAATAGCACTTGATCCTTTAATTCCACTAAGGATAAACTTTGACCGTTTTCGTCTTTAGCTTGTAAAAGGATAGCAAGAGCATCTTGGCCTAAGTCATCATTTTTTTGTCTTTCTAAAATGATAGTTTCGATCGCTTGCAGTAATTCTTCTCGACAGCGTAATGCTTTGCCAAAAGCTGTCCAGGGAAGGGGAATGGGAAGGGTAAATAGTCCCGCACACCAAGTATCAAAAGCTTCTCCTAATTTGGTAGCAGAACCCTGGTCAAGACCGACAAATAATTTACAGGCGATATCGAGGGTATAGTTTCTCAATTCAGGATACCATGACAGGGTTTTTGCATTTTGCCAACGCTCTAAATAGCGAGCGGTAATTGTTTCTACCGTAGGGATATAACTTGCTAGGGACCGGGGTTGAAAAGCTTGATAGATTAAGCGACGACGGGAAGCATGGACATCTCCCGTATGCACCGCTAAAGATGCGCTGCCGAGGAGAGTTTTGGTACTTTTGGGCCAAGTTGCTGCAAAGTATTTATTCTCGTTGCTGAGGAGAAACCGGTTAGCTTCGGCACCGGATAAAATAATCGTGGGACTGCCAAAAATATGAGTACGGAAAAGTTGACCATATTTATTATGACGTTTACTGGCAAAATCCCCATCGGTCAAAAAAGCGATTGTTTCTCCTAATAGGGGTAATCCGAAACTGCCGGGGGGTAAGGGTAAATCGTTGCTTATAGTCATCGCTGCCTCTAGGGTAAAACTAATCAGTTGCCGTCGATTAACCCTGTTTATTTTAACCTAAAGCGGCGGAGAATTGATCGCGTAATCTAGCCTAGCAATTAGCGATCGCACTTGACCAAGGCAAGTATCTAGGCAAAATTAATTACACATCTCACCAGTCAGTCAACAATAAGAATTGCCGCCAATTGACATTTTTTAAGATCGCCGCCATAATTAGCCATTGCTAATAATAATTCGCGGCAAACGATGCTTAAACCCGCAGAGAATTTCCCAGGATATTGTACCTAAATCCCGCGCCCAATCGTCGGCGGTGATGCACTGTGGGCCATCTTTACCGATAAGGGTGACGATTTCCCCTGTTTTTACCTCTGGAATCTCGCTCACGTCAATCATTAACTGATCCATGGTTATCGCGCCGATTTGGGGTACTAAACGTCCTCTCAGGGATACTTTTAAACGATTGGAGAGATTGCGGGGAATTCCATCGGCGTAACCGATACCGACCACAGCAATACGAGTATCTTTTGCGGCTATGTACTGATGACCATAACTCACTCCCGAACCGGCGGCAATGGTTTTGACTTGGGCAATGCGCGCTTTTACTTGCAGGACGGGTTGCAAAGGGACTTTATCGGTGAGATGATCGGCGGGATAAAGACCGTAGAGAGCTAATCCCACTCTAACTCGATCGTAGTGCAGAGATCGATCGCTTAGGGTAGCGGCAGAGTTGGCTAAATGCAGACAGGGGGGATGATAACCTTTTGATCTTAACTCAGCGATCGCTTGTTGGAATCTTTGCCGTTGTAACTGCATGATCTCGGGATTGGGATCGTCAGCCGTGGCAAAATGGGAGTATATACTGGCAATTTTCAGGTTAGGAGCCTCTAAAACCTGTTCGACGAATTTTGTGCCGTTTTGCCATTGTGTACCTAAGCGAGACATCCCCGTATCTAGTTTGATATGAACCGGCAGCCGCTGTTCTAAGCGTCTCATCACGGTGGCAAAAATTTGTACCTGTTCGATTTGCACCAGGGTGGGTTGCAATTGCCAATGGGCTAAGGCTGCCACTTCTTCCAGGGTATTGACTGCCCCTAAAATCATAATTGGGGCAACGATTCCCGCTTCGCGTAGTTCGATACCTTCCCCGATAGTCGCGATGGCTAAAGATTGCGCCCCAGCTTCTAAAACGCTGTTAGCCACCTTAACTGCCCCGTGTCCGTAAGCATCGGCTTTAATTACCGCCATTAATTCCGTTTTTGGGGCTAACAGGGCTTTGACTTTTCGCACGTTTTGTTGTAGGGCAGATCGATCAATCTCTACCCAAGCACGATAGCGAATTACTTCCGACAATTGATAATCATGACGGTTTTTGGGCGGATTGATAATTTTTGGTTCGATGCTAAACGTCACTCGCTCACTCCTTTGCACGCATAACCCAATTTATACCAAAAGAAAACCGAGAGGGCTAGGAAAAAAGCCGGAAACTCCTCTGGATTTCCTCCTTTTTCCAGGCGGAATCTAGGCTTTAAGATGAATGGGATGTTAGGAAGTTCCCGAAAAAATTGGCAGTTAGGGTTTTTTCCTAGAGAATGAACAGTAACGGGTAATCAGTGACAAGAAAGTAGCGAAGTTTTCACCTAACACTATCTCAGTGGTTGGACAGAAGTGAAGTTAACTATAGGGTAAGGAATGCCAAAAAGCCTAGACTAAGATAAAATTATTATATCCAACCAGATGCAGTACAGGAGTTTAGCCAATGTCTAACGAAACTGTTACTTATTCCCTAGAAGCTGTCCTCACAAGGATTGAGGGAAAGATCGATAAGATTGATGAGCGCTTGACAAAAGTAGAAATAGGATTAACCGATCTCAAAGGGGATATTAAAGTATTAGACGAGAAAATCGAAGGCATCGACAATCGGCTAATATCGGTAGAGGGAACCCAAAAAAATCAGGTCTGGA